>NZ_JACGAX010000028.1:0-21286 GCF_020138145.1 Campylobacter sp. RM9334 | reverse complement strand
ATTTTTAATATTAAGTTTTATTTAAAATTTCTTAAGATATTATGAGATTTTATTTCAAAACAAAGGAGAAAAAATGTTTAAAAAAACATTAAAAGTTTTATCTTTAGTTGCCGTTTTAGGCTTAAGTGCTAATGCTAATGATTTATTAGCAGATATTAGCAAAGGTGCTATAAGCGATAGTTCATTAGGTGTTAAGGTATTAAATACTGAAGAAATGAATAAGGTTCGTGGCGGGTATGTTTTAACCGATATATACACATATGGTGGTATGGCATTTGTGTTGGCTATCCCACATACATCAAATGAGTTAGGCGCTAGATTTAATAGTGATGGTTTATTGATAAAAAATAGTATAGGGCTTTGTCCTTTAGGGCAAACTCAATGTTACGCGAATCCTAGTACTAGAGAGCATATTGATAGAAATTACGGCAGACTTGTAGATTATATTAGCGCATTAGGCGGCAGAACTATAACAGGTCATGTTTTATTATACGGTATAAAAAATACAAATGTGGGTAATGGAGTGATGGCACCAGTTACTCATGTATATGCTGTAGAAAAAGAGTATTTAAATCTTTCAAATGCTAGTACAGTTCGAGAATTAATATATATGCTTAATCGTTGGTTTGACCATGAAGCTACGAATAGTTTTCAATTAGAATATAATCAAGTATTAAGAGAAATAAAACAAGCAGTAGGAGCAGATTTGCTAAGAATGGCAAGATAAGGATTTATTATGATGGTTAATGGAGTAAATAATTTTTCAAATACTTATGCAAATACGCTTAATAATAAAAACTCACAAAATAAAGCAAATGATGGGGCTAGTTTAGAATATCTAAAACTAGCTCAAGAAAAGCTAGAAAACGATCCGACCTATAAACCATTATATGACAATAATTTAGGTCTTCGTGATAAGCTAACTTATGGTATGTATGGAGCGTTAGACCCTGATGTTGTAAAGAATATAAGGTTGGAATTGGAGAAATCTCCAGACATTGATCCAGAAGAATTAGTAAAAACTCTAAATAAACTTTTTAAAAATTTAGATAAATTAACTTCAGATAGCATAAATGATGAAGAAAAAAATAAATTAATGAAAAGTATTTTTTCTAATACAGATGAAGATTTAAAAATATCACAATCTAAAGAAGAAATTAAACAAGAAGAAAAAGAAGAACAAACTAAAGAAAAACCATTCGAAGCCATAGAAGTAAAAGGCACTAGCACTCGTGAGAATATGGAAGAAATACTTAGCAAAATTAATATTCAAAATATTAAAGATGAAAGAGATTTATTAGCTATATTTTTAGCCTATAAAAATGGCGAGAATTTATATGATAAAAGGGTTTGAAATTTTATATTTTAAATTGAAAGGAAGAGTTTGAAAAAGTTATTTTTTATAGCATTTACTTTAAGCTTTTTATTTGGCTCTGATGCTATTACTATTGATAGTCTTTTTAAAAGACAAATCGGACTTAGAAGCATTACAAGTCTTAGTTTAATCACTAGCGGGAATGCTAATATCTACACAAGTTATCCAAGTCTAATAATAGGAGGCGATCCTGTGATTTGGACTGATAATAAAAGGCTTAGTTTGAATGAAACTTTGATATATTCATTTAATAACAAGCTTGATTTTATAACTTCAATTGGCGCTAATGCTACTAGAAATGAATATAGTAATTTTTTTACGGGTAAGCCTATGAGTGAAACTCATTATTCATTTGAGAGCTTGTGGCTTGGGTTTAATTATAGATTTGATAGTTTTAGTGATAAAATACTTAGTTTTTCTTATCAAGCAGGATTATTACAAAGAGAAAAAGCACTTGATACAAATAAAAGTTTTTATTTTAAATCACATTCAGCTAAGCTAAACTTAAAAGGATATAGCGACCCTGCTATTTGGGGTATTTATATGGGATTTACATATAATGATACTAGGACTTTTGATAAACTAGCGATAAATTATGGAAATTCTTATAATTTTGGTGCAAATCTTAGTATAGTATTAAGCCCTAAAATTACGCTTGATTTAGAAGCTTCACAGAGTTTTCAAGCAGCTCAGAAAATCAATGGTGTAAAATATACAAATCTAAGAAGTATCCCAACATATAGTGTAGGCTCAACTTATAGTATAAATGATGATACAAGTATCAGTTTTAACGCTAGTTTTGGTGGTGGTTCAGCTGCTCCTGATAGTGTGTTTGGTATTAGCTTATGGCAAAAATTCTAATAATCTTTATAACTATAACTTGTCTTAATGCCGAGTTTGCAGTGAAGTCTTATAGACAAATCAAAAATAACTCCGTAGTAAGACAAAGTTATGAAGAATCTTGTGGGGCAAGTAGTATAGCGACATTGCTAAATCTAACAAATATCAAGCGTTTTAGTGAAAAAGATATTTTAGAAGTTTTAGATAAAAATACTAATATGCTAAGTTTTAATGAATTAAATAATGCGTTAAATAAATTGGGTTTTAATGCAAAAGCTTATAAATTAAATCGTAATATATTTGAAAAAATATTCGTGCCTTTTATAGTAAAGATTGAAAATGACCCGAGATTTCCACATTTTGTAGTGGTAAATAATATTAATGGGGATTTTGTGAAAGTATATGACCCAAGCTTTGGCGAATATCTAAGCTCTAAAAAAGAATTTTATAGCGTATGGGATAAAGATGGTTTAGGTGGATACGCTCTAATAATTAAGCCAAATATTACAAAAGAACTAAAGCCAAATTTACCACGCCCAAGTCAAATAAAAGAAATTTAAATAAGTTTTATATTTTTAAAGTTTTTGTTAATTTTGCTGATATAGATGATAAAGGAGATGATTATGAAAATAACGGCTAATTCTTATATAACATATCCAACAACTAAAATTAGTAAAAAAAATGATAACCTAGATATTCAAGCTAATAAACCTTATTATGAAGATGGAAAGGCTAGTTTAGAATATCTAAAACTAGCCCAGCAAAAGCTAGAAAACGATCCGACTTATAATCCTTTTAATGATAGAAATTTAAATCTTGGAGAAAAGGCAAGTTATTGTGTGTTTGGAGCATTAGACCCTGATTTAGTAGAAGAAATAAGCAAAGAATTTATGAAAAATTGGGTAGAAATTGATAAAAAAGAGCTTGATAGAACGCTAAACTCACTAAATATGCCATCTTTAGGTTTGCCTGATGATTTTCCTTTAGGTTATATAGATAGTAAGAAAATGCCAAGCGTTGAAGAATTACAAGCTAGAGTTAAAGAAAAAGAAAATTTAAGAAATAATGCAATAAATACAAAAGAAGAAATTAAACAAGAAGAAAAAGAAGAACAAACTAAAGAAAAACCATTCGAAGCCATAGAAGTAAAAGGCACAAGTACTCGTGAAAGTATGGAAGATATTTTAAGCAAACTTGATATTCAAAATATCAAAGATGAAAGAGATTTATTAGCTATATTTTTAGCCTATAAAAATGGCGAGAATTTATATGATAAAAGGGTTTAGTTAAAATGACAATCATAAATAACAATCAGAGTATTTTGGATTTAAGGCAAATATTTTTAAGAGATGAGATAAGGACTGAAACTAATAAAGATTTAAATGCTAAGCCAGTAAGCTCTGATGATTTAAAAGGCATTTCTAATTTATATAATCACGATAATTGGGGTAAGAGTTTTAGTGGGGTTAGTAAGAATGGCGAAGTTACTATTTATGGCAAACTATTAGGGCTTGATGATAAAAGTAGTTTAAATGAATTAAGCGAACTTTTAAGCTTTATTATGACTAATTCAAATTCAATAAACGGACAAATCGCCTTAAATGATGAGCTAGAAAGCTTATTAAATAGTGATTTAAGCATAGAAGAATTTAAACCTAGATGGCTTTTAGCAATTACTAAGGATTTAGCAGCAAAAGAGCTAGATACTAAAGAGATTAAAAGAGAACCGATTGAAGTAAAGAGTGATTTAAATGTGTATAAAGAAAACTTAGCAAACTTGGTAAAATCTCTAAGAGAGCAAAAAGATAGCTATGATGCTTATGTTTTATCTATGCTAGAAACCGAGTTTATAAACAAAAGGACATAAATGCAAATTAACTCATCTTTAAATCAAATAAATCTCATTAATACAAATAATAAAGATTTAAAAAAGATAGATTTAAGCAAAGAGCTTAGCCAAATTGCTAAGCCTAATGATATGTTTGATTTGTTTTTGCAAGTTCAAAATGATTATAAGACAGATAGTATTTATCAAAGAGCTTTTGCAAAGCATTCTGATATAGAGATTAAAAAAGATTTGCAAAGCTTTTTACAAGCAAATCCTATAAATAGTAGTAGTGGTAGCTTTACATATTATGATGATTTAAGATTTAATTTTAGCGATGATGAAAGGCTTTTTAGATTATTTGCAGATGAAAAAATAAGCATAGATGATTTTAAGAAAGAATATCTAAAAATAAAAGCTGAATATGAAGAAGAAAAACCTAGAGAAAAAATAGAAGTAAAAGGCACTAGCACTCGTGAAAGTATGGAAGATATTTTAAGCAAACTTGATATTCAAAATATCAAAGATGAAAGAGATTTATTAGCTATTTTAATGGCGTATAAAGATAGTAAGAATTTGTATGATAAAAGAATTTGAATAAGTCAAATTTCTTCGTTTGTTTTGTAATTAATAACAAAAGATATTTTCATATTATGTGCTTGTTTTGGGATTTTGTTTTTGACTTTTCTTATTGTTTGTTTTGTTTGCTGCAAAAACATTTCGTGAGAACTTTCTATAATATTTATAGTAAGCTCGTCGTTTTTTATCATAAAATTACCTACTACTTTGCCTTTAATATTTAGCATTTTTGCTCTTTTTGGGTATTTTTTATATTTATTTAAAAGCTCATTTATAAACAAGGCTAAAGCTTTATCATTTAAACCATTGCTGGAATTATTGTTTAGACTATTTGCGTTGGCTTTTCCTTCAATATTTGTTCCATAATTTTGATTAATTTCTTGCTTTTCTTCTTGTTTTACAACTTGTTTTACTTCAGGCTTTATAACTTGTTTTACTTTTTTTATTTCGCTTTGTTTTTTTAATTCTTCTTTAGGTTTGATTTTTTTCTTTATACCTTCTTTAATCTCTTGTTTTGCTTCAGTTTTAACTTCTTCAAGCTTTTCTTCCACTAACTCTTCTTTAGGGCTATCTTGTATAAAGCTAAAATTACTAGCACTTAAGCTTATGCTTGTTTGATTTTTTAATTTGCTTTCATCTTTTATATGTATTATAGAAACGGCAAAAATTTGAGCTAAAAATATCAAAACAGAAATTATAATTATTTTCATTATTTAAGCCTTGTAAGTATTGTGTAATTATTAAAATTATTATTTTTTAATTCATAAATTACTTTTATAAAATCTTTAAAATACAATTCTTCATCACAAATTATGTTTAATTTCTCATCTTTATTAATTTTGCTTACCAAATCATTTAAACTAATTAAATCATCGTTTATTCTTAATTCAAATTCCTTTGAAATTATTAAAACATTTGCTTTGGTTTCAGCATTTTGTTCGCTTTTACTAAGTGGTGGGGTTACATCAATTGCTTTATATTTTACAAAACTTTGTACGCTAAGTGATATTATGATAATTACTAGCATTACATCAATTAATGGGATTATGTTTAAGGTAGGTTTATTCATTTTGTAACAAGATTATTTAATTTTTTATATTTTACAATCAGCTTTGCATTGTATCTATCAAAAATATTAAATATGACTAAAGCAAGTATTGCAACAATAAGCCCACCCGCAGTAGCTTTTAAAGCACCACTTAATGCACTTATTATCTTACCAGTATCATCAATATTGTTAAAACCCATCATTATGCCAAAAACAGTTCCCAATAGCCCTATATAAGGTGCGTTTTGGGCTATGATTGAAAGAATTATTAGATTTTTGCTAATTCCTATTTCAAATTCTTCTAAACTTTTATAATTTTCATATTTGAAAACACAATAAAACACAATTCTTTCAATCAAAACCGCAATACATAAAGCATTCATTACACCTAATATAATAAAAACTATAAAATCTATTTCATTTTCTAGCACTAAATTTGGCATTAAAATTTCGCTCCTACTTCAAAATAAAACGACCTACCTTGCATCATAGAATATTCGTTATTCGCTCTTTTTGTATTAAAAACATTTCCTATATCAATACTTGCGTAATAATTTACTTTTTTGAATTGATTTTCATATTTAAGTTTTAAATCATATAAAATGCTAGAGTTTTGATGAGCTATCTCATAAGCCTTCAATTTAGTAGTATCATTTATTATAAAATCATAAGCTCTTTCATAATCATATCCAGCTTCATAGTGAATAAAATTTGATAATGTAAAATTATTAAAATTATGCGTTGTAGTAAGTCTAATAGCCCAAGGTTTAGCAAAGCTTAGATTTGGTTTATCTTCTATTTTTATGACTTTTCCATCCCACATAATATTTTCTTTATCATAGCTTCTTCCGTTTTTATCAGGTCTTATATTGCTATCAAGTAAGCTAAAAAGGTCTGTTGTATAATCTTGCATATTCTTTTTATGAATAGCATAATTAGCTATTAAAGCAAAGTTATTTTTAACACCAAAAATATCTATTTCATTTGCATTGCTAATATTTAAACTAAAATTATGATTTTTTGATTTTCCTATATTTGCGTAATATGTTTTTTCTATTCCATCGCTTTCAATTATGCCTAATCTTTTTGATTTAGCTGTCATTATTAAGTCTTTTGAATTTCTAAAAATATATTTAAAATCGTAACTAATATTAGAAAATTTTTGATGATACAAAAACGCAATCTCATCATCATAAGGAGTTTTTAATTTATTTTGGCTCATTTTAGGGCTTTTAAAATCAGCTTTTAAGCTCCATTTTTCTTGAGCTGTTGTTCTTGTATAAGTTTGATTTGATGAAGAAATGAGCGAGTTTAAAACATAAGCATAAGGCATTCTTCCATAATATCTTGCATAACCTAAACTTACTTTGCTATCTTCATTAAACTCATAATCAGCTTTAATTCTAGGAGCAAAATTAAAATTCTTATACAAATCATCATAATTTGCTCTAGCACCAAATCTTAAAGTAAAAGCATCTAAGCTAAACTCATCTTCTAAATAAAATGCAAGATTATTTGATTTTACTACATGTTTTGTTCCATCATATTTAATCAAATTAGATAAGAATTGCCCTGCATTATTAAATGAATCATCTTTTAAACACGCAATATCATTTGCTAAACACTCACCACTTAAAGTTTTAGGAGTTGCATAAATTGCACCATTTTCATCAATTTGATGGCTTACTTTTGTATTGCTAAGAATAAAACCTGAATTTAAAGTATGATGATCTAAATAATATTTAAAATCAAAATCTAAGCTTAAATTATCTTGCAATCTATCAACAGCAGTAGTTGATCCAACTCTTGCTATACTAGAATTGCTCCAATTATTTATATTTGAACTCTTCCAAATTTGCATAATGCTAGTATCAGAATCTCTATTGTAATTTAATTTAGAATAAGATAAGTTTGAATCTATTGCATAATTATCGTTTTCATAAAATAAATTGATTTTTGATACGATATTTTTTTGAGTAATTGAGTAATGTCCGTTTAAATTATCGCTTGTATTGTATTCTTGTTTGCTAGGTGCATAAATTATGCTTGGAGTTAGGATTATTCCATTATCTGCAATATAATTAAGTTTTAATAAAAAGTTTTGGCTTATATTTTTAATATCATAAGAATTCTCATCAAGTGCTTTGCTAGGCTTTGTAATAACACTTCTTAAGTCTGAAAAATCAAACAAAACTCCAAATTTTTCATTAAAAGTATTTGAAAATCCAAAATTTGTATTATATTTTTTCCATTTTTTTGAACTTATATTGCTTAAATCATTTTCATAAGTTGTTATTCTAGCAAGGCATGAAATATCATTTTCATCGCAATCAGGATATAAAGTCTTAGTTAAATTACTTGAAGTAAAACCAAAATTAACATAAGAACTTAAATCCTTGCTAGGATTTTTGCTCTTACTATCTACTACACCGCCTGTAAATTCTCCGTATTTAGCAGGGATAAAACTATCAAATACTTCTACACTATCAAGAATATTAGTATTTAAGAATACGCCTTGAGATGGTGTTTCAAACTGCCCTTTGTCATCTAATGCAGTGCTTGAACCCGCTGGGTCAATGTCATTTGTAATGCTTATTCCATCAAGGGTAAAATTATTTTGATAAAAAAGACTTCCGTTTATACTTATTTTATCAGGCACAATATTTGCACCATTAAAGCTTGAATTATTGCTTACATCAAAGCTTACATTTGGATTGTATTTTAAAATAGAGCTTATGTCTTTATTATTGCTTGCAAAATTTTTTAAAAATTTATTTGAATAAATAGTACTTTTTTGATTAATAATCAAACTAGCACTTTCACCAATTACATCAATACTGCCAACATTAATTTCTGCTAAAGCACAAGAGCAAATAATAAAACATTGAAAAACTTTCTTCATAAAATCCCCAAAATAATAATCATTATTAGATTGTAATATAATGAAAATTAAAATCACTTTAAATTAAAATTTATTTTTATCATAAAGTTCTTTTAAATCTTTTGCTCTAATTATTATGCTTGATTTTTTTATATTGTTAAAATTTGCATTAATTAATACAAGCTCAATCTTATCACTAATCTTAAAAATACTAAAATCTCTGCAATATTTAGCATTGCATTTAGTGTTAATTGCTATTTCAAATTCATCATAATCACTTATATAATAATCATCAAGATTTACCTTGTTTTCTTTGATTAACTCATATTTAAATAATAATTCTTGTTTTAAATCTTCGTAATTTTTATTAAGTTCGTATTTTATTTGCTTTAAAATATCATCTTTAAAAATAAGCCATAAAAAATAATTATTTTCATCAATATTACAAGCTAGACTTCTAAGACTTTTATAAGCTTTTTTATCACCAAACATTTTCTTAAAAATTTCGCCTTTTTTTGTGTTTGGCAAGAAAGATGAGCGCAGATTGCATGTGTAAGGTCTGCTTTTTCCATATTCATAATTAAAATAACTATCAACTTCGCTAGAATTAAACTCATTTATTTTAATACCAAAATCATAGGAACTTAAACTTACAAAAAAACTTGATATTAATAATAATTTTTTCATTTCTTATCCTTAATTCTTTCGTAATTATTACAAGATGTAAAATTTCTTAAATCACAAGCTTTTTTATAAAATTTTAAAGCATTTTCTAAATTATTTTGTTTTTCATAAATATTTGCACTCATCATACAAGCTAGGTTGTAATTTAGCTCGCAAGCTTTTAAGAAGTATTTTAAAGCAAGTTTTAAATCATTTAAATTATATTTTTTAAAATACGCAAAATAGCCTATCTGATAGCAAGACGCGGCTAAATCTAAATCACAAGCTTTACTATGATTTAGCAAAACATAATCATCATTTATAGGCAAATAATATTGATATAAATTTGCAAGCTCATAGCAAGAATTTGCGTATTTTTTATCACAATTTTTCTCATAATAATTTATTGCTTTAAGAAAATCTTGCTTAGTTTTAGCTAAAGAGTATTTATAAATATTTCCTAGATTATGACAACTTTGCAAATAGCCTAAATCACAAGCTTTATTTGCTAATTCTTTTGCTAATTGTGTATTTTTCTTAGCACCATTAAAATAAATCATACTTAGGCGATGACAAGCTAAGGCAACATCTTTTTCACAAGATAGTGCTAATAATTTTTTAGCTCTTTTAATATCACTATTTATTAAGCTAATTGCTAGATTTGTGCAAGATGAATAATCATTTTCTTTACATTTGTTCTCTAAATCACTAGCTATTGCATAAACACAAAAAAACAAAATAAAAAGTTTTATCATAATCTTTCCTTTTTTATTGATTATAATTATTAATATTTAATATTATTAAATAATTATTAATATCATTATAAAAATTACTAAAAGGAGCTTGTATGAAAAAATTAATATTTTTAGGATTTGCACTTAGTTTTGCAATCTCTAATGAGCTCAGTTTTAGACAAATTAGAGAAGATATTTTTAATATAGATGATAAAACTCTAATCACTTATGCTAAAAAAATAAGACTAAAAGCAATCCCTAGCAATGCTTATGAATTAGAAGAGCTAATTAAAAATACAAGCCCTGATTATGAAATATATCCAACTACAACTAAAAGAATTGAATTAGGCAAAAAGCTTTATTTTGACCCAAGACTTTCAAGAAGCGGGCTAATATCGTGCAATACTTGTCATAATTTAGGCTTAGGTGGAGTTGATGGCATAGCAGCTAGTACAGGACACAAATGGCAAGCAAATCCACATCATCTAAACGCTCCAAGCGTTTATAATGCAGTGTTTAACCCGAATCAATTTTGGGACGGCAGAGCAAATCACCTAAAAGAACAAGCAAAAGGACCTATCCAAGCTAATGTAGAAATGGCAGAAGATAGCCAAATCGTAGTAGAAAAAATCAAAAGTATTCCTGAATATGTAAATGAGTTTAAAGACGCTTTTTCAAATGATATTAATATTGATTTTGACTTAATTGCAGCAACTATTGGCATATTTGAGCGAACTTTGATAACTCCTTCAAGATATGATGAGTTTTTAGAAGGCAATGTAAATGCTTTAAGTTTTGATGAAAAACAAGGGCTTAGAACATTTATTAATAAAGGTTGTGTTTTATGCCATTACGGGATAAATGTTGGCGGAGCATTTAGGGGTTTTGGCTTTGTTAGGTATCAATATGTAAATTATGGAGATTTTAACGGAAATGAAAACAATAGAGTAAAAGTTCCTACCTTAAGAAATGTAGCAAGAACAGCTCCATATTTTCATAATGGCAGTATTTGGAGCTTAACTGAAGCAGTTGAATCTATGGGAAGAATTCAGCTTGGAATTGAACTAAGCGAGCAAGAAATCAAAAATATAATAAGCTTTTTAAAATCACTTAGTGGCAAACTACCACAGATAGTTTATCCAGAACTCCCACCTTCAAGTGATGAAACAATACGCCCTAAGCTTGATTATTGAAATTAATATAAATAATACAAATTACTATTGGTAAAATTTAAATTAAGTTTGAAATATAGTAAGATGTAAATAGAATTCTAATTTGAATTTTAATTTATATTTAGATTTTAATAATTAGTATTAAATTCATATTAGCTTAAGTTAATTTGGTAATAATTATCGTTTTTCAAAGGAGAACGAATGAAAACCAAATTATCTTTATTATTATTTGCAAGCTTAGTTTATGCAAATGATTTAAATGTAGGTGAAATTAGCGTAGAAAATAGACAAAATCTAGCTAATGGGGGTGGGTATTCAAAATACTCAAGTTATAAAATATATAATTTTCAAAACACAAATTCAAGTAAAAAAATAGATGAGGTTGTAAAGCAAAATTCTAATATATTTTCAAACTCAACTGATAATATATCTACAAATCAAGCAGAAATCAGCCCAAAAGATTTTAGCATAAACGCAGCACCGTTTTATCAAAACGCATTTTTAGTAAATGGGATGAGTTTTGATAATGCGATTGACCCAGCAGGTAATCAAAACATAAACGCAGCATCACTATGGAGAGCACCTGTTATGGGAGCTCAAGGCAGCGTGATTAATACAAATATTTTAAAAAGTATAAAAGTTTTAGATAGTAATGTTAGTGCAAAATACGGCAATTTTGAAGGTGGGGTAATAGATACTAAACTAAAAGACCCGATTAAAACATTTGGAGCTAGAATATCTACTAGCTATACAGATGGCAACCTTAATAAAATCATAATAGATGAAGAAAACAAAGCTTCTTATGAAACAAAAAGTGGCAAAAACCTAAATAATAATTTCGTAAAACAAAATCAAAATATTTATTTAGAAAGTCGTTTTAGCAATGATTATGGGATTTTGTTTGATTATTCAAGAACAACTTCAATGATAAAAATGCCAACAAAAAGAGAAGTTTTAGCGCAAGGATATTTTTATCCTAATCAAAGTAGAAGAAATGAAAACTTTTTATTAAAAGGCTTTATTGCTTTAGATAATCATATAATTAGGCCTAGCATTATCTATGCACCTAGCGTTTATAAGGGCTTTTTAGAAGGTGTGATTGATTCTAATTTAGAAGCTAAATTTGGCGGGATAATTTCAAATATTGAGCTTTTTAGCGAATTTGATAGCTTTAATATCACTCAAAATTTAGGCTACAGCATTCAAGATAGTGCAAGGTATTTTGATAAAAATATGAAATTTGGCTTTTTTACAAACAAAGTTGCAAATTGGGGCATTGGCACTTACTCTATGAAAGGTGGTTATGGAGATATAAGGGAACGAACAAAGGAGTTAAATTATAAGCTTGATTTTGAAAGCGATGTAAAAGAGTTTAAAGATACAGAGCATACTTTTTATGCAGGACTTGAGCTAAGTCATAAAAAAGCTTCTTATGAGACCTTAAAACACTTAGCAGAATACTATAATCCCGCTATTTTAACTAATGATGTGGTTTGTAAGGATGGTGATGTATTTTGCCTAATGGGTGATGCTGTGGATAGGAAAGGCAATGCAGGAGCAGGGCAATATCTAAAAAACGCAACTTTTACTCCGGAATTTAAAACAGGAATTAGCGCAACTAATTTTGATTTATATTTAGAAGATGATATTCAATACAAAAGATTTAATCTAAGATTAGGTGCAAGGGGAAGCTATGATGGTATTATTAAAAAGTTTAATATAGCTCCTAGAATTACAAGTGAGTTTGATTTATTAGGTGATGAGAGCAATTTCTTTGGAACTGGTTTTAATAGATATTATGGTAAGAATTTCTTCGCATATAAGCTATATGATAAGATTTATTCTTATACACAATTTCTAAGTAGAACCGATTATAATGAAGAGTTTAAGCAAACTGGCGGTAAGAAAAATATGTATAATTTTAACGAGTTAAAACGCTCATTTAATGATGAGTTTAGCGTATTTTATAGGGGCGAGTTTAAAAACACAAAGCTTAGTTTAAAATACTTAAAAAGATTAGGCAAAAATCAAGTGGTTTTAAGCGATAAAGAAACTTTAGGCTTAGCCAATATTGATGATGAAAATTTATCAAAAAATTATAAAGTTTATACTAATTTAGGCACTTCAAAAGTTGATATTATAAGCCTAGATATAGCAAACGCTAAAAGCATTGAAATCTTTAATACCTTAAATGATTTTAGCCTAAGTGCAAGCTATACAAAGAAAAAATCAGATTTTAAAGATTATAAAAGCGATGAGTGGGATAGAAATAATCAAGTTAAATATAATGGCGAAATAATAGCTCAAAAAGACCTTCCGATAATTGATTATTATGATAAATACAAAATCACCTTTTTATATAATTTAAATATTCCTGATTATGGTTTAGGATTTACAAATTTATTTACATTTACACCTAGCAAAAAAGCTTTAGTTTCTACTTATAATAGAGCTGAGCGCATAAGAGAATATGAGTTAATTAAGCTAAATAATCACTTCACTTGGGATATGAATATTGCTTATAAATATAAAATGAAAAAAGATATTGAGTTTTTTGTAAATATAAATATTGAAAATTTATTAAATACAAAAAATAAAATAAACGCAAGCAAAAAAGACGATAAGCTAATATATGATTATGCAAGTGGAAGAAGCATAATGCTAGAAGTTGGGCTAAACTACTAATCTTTAACTCTAGTTAATGGCGTATAAAGATAGTAAGAATTTGTATGATAAAAGAATTTGAATAAATCAAATTCTTTTTATTTTTAAAATATAAATCCACCACCTTGAACCGGTGTTATATCTTTTACATCTTTTCCGTTTGCATCATTACTTGTAGAGTTGTTGCCAATATTTTTAAATCTACAAATATCGCCTTTATTTGCATTACCTTCTAGTATTTTTGCATAGCTTGTTTTAGCATTTGCATTAGTTACTTGCACTAAAGCACTAAAAATTTCTTCGTAGCCGTTTAGCTCTTTTGTGTAACTATCATAGATTTTATCACCTTTTTTATAGCATTCTAGTTGTGTATTTATAGGTAGGCTTTGAGTAAAAACTGCTTGATTATTGCTGATTTTTTCTATTTTTGGTGGATAAATAGCAGCCTGAGTGTTTAATACAATAGTGCTTGCAATATTGTTTAAAATACTATCATAATCTTTAGATTTTATATCAAGGCTTATGCTATCAGCAAATCTTATTTGTCTAGTTGCAAATGTAATAACTTGATAATTTATACTAACACTTACTTTAGAACTACTACCACTGCCAATAATTGAGTAATTTTTATTAGTTGTATTAACATCGCTTATGGTATAAAGTAATATATAATCAGTGCCTAGATTTTGACCTAATTTTAAAGCTTCATCTTTATTTGCGTCATTTAAAATTATATCTCTTTCAACAGCTAATGCTTCTCCTGCTTGTCTATCCAATAAATCAAATTTACGAGTTTTGTGGATATTGCTTTCTATTTTAAACCTTAAATCTCTTAATATTTGTTCACTATCTCTTCCTAATAAAGAAAAATTATTCGGGCTTAGAGCAGGTGCTACGATGATTTTTCTTCTATCGTTTTTCATTCCGGCTAGTTCGTATTTTTTTGAAACTGCTGTTTTTTGAATACTTACGACTACTCTAAATCCATCTTCTGTTTTTGTATTTTCTATAACTTCAAAAGAGCTAAAGCGACCATTTGTTGCTTTGCTAATTTTTTGATTAAATAAAGCATTAATGTTTGTTCCGTCTGCACTTGATTCTAATTGTGTTTGACTAAAAGAATTACTAGCTTTAATATATGCACCATTTAGCTTAGTAACAGCTTGTGCTAATGCATTATCAACGGCTTCGCTATAAGTAATGCCGTAGCCTTCTCCGGTAGCAGTTTTTGTGCTAGTTGTAGTTACTACTTTAGCATTTAGGCTTACTAAAAATAAGCCTAAAAAAATAATTAATATCTTTTTCATAATTTAATCCTAGAAATCATCAACTTCTACATTTTTAGAGCGAATTACTTTTGAAGTATTTGTTGGTGGTGTTACTGCTTGTGTAGGTTTTAAACCACTTTTTGATTCATGAACACTTGCAGGCGAATAATACACCATCACTCCTGTTACACCTTGCTCACCTTTTGTTTTTCTCCAATTATTTACAATTTTTGTGCCAATTAGTTTCATACTTGCACTAGCACTCATATTTTCTTGGAATACTGTTGAAATAGCATTTTCTTCTACTAAACCACCTGTTTGCTCATCAATGCCATCTTTGCTCTTAACTTCAACTGCTACTTTTTCCATAGCTCTTTGAACTGTTCTTTCTCTTTCTTTTGTGCTAATTTGAGTTCCTATAAACATAGCTAGATTTTGCTCTGCTTTCATTTGTGCAACTTTAATAGCGTTTTCAGCTTTTCTATCTGCAAATTTACCTTTATTTTCATAGTTTTTCATACCATAAGAAATTAATGCTGGTTGGCAATTTTCATCATAGAAAAATGTAAGCCCTAATTTTGAAAGTGGGGTTTTAATACTATTTGCTAATTCTCTTGCATTTTTGCATTGTTCTTTTTTAGCTGTTGGTTTTGCTAAATATCCACCTTTTAAAGCTTCTGCTAATTCTATTGATTTAGGTGATATATAAGCTACTAGACCAACTTGGTCATAGCCATTTTTGCCTTTTACAATATAATTTTCATAAGGAATTAAACCATTTACAGCACCAAATGCTGTTTTAAGAGATTCTGTTTTAAAATCTTGAGAGTTTTTGATTTTTTCAGCTTTATAAATTAACTCTTGTTCTTTTATAGCATCATCTCCTACGATTTTTTTAATTAGTGCATTTATAATGTTTTCTGCTGTTCTGTTTTTTTCTTTTTGACTTTTAATTTCTTGCTCTATTAATTTATCAATATCAGCATCACTTAAATCATCACCATAACCACTTAAAATAGCTTTTGTTTGATAAATGCCGTATTTTTCCATAACGATTTTTGCTTTTAATCTTAAAAATGCTTCACTATAAGCACTTGCTAAATAATCATAGTATTTTGGGTCTTCTCTAAATACAGGAATTGGAATAGCAGGAGAAATGAAAGCTTCTCTTCCACTTGCTTTATCTTCTATTTGTTCTGCTACTTCACTCATCATTCTTAAAATATCATTTTCATCATCAACAAAGCCATTGTTTTCATCGCTAATTGGCAACACTTCATCAACTGAAGGTTTTATATTTTGACTTACAACACTTTCTTCTTTTGGTGTTGTTACTTCATTAACTACTTCTTGATTTTTAGTTTCTTCTGCAAATGCTCCAATACTTAAAATACCTGCTAATACAGAACTTAACAATACTTTTTTTACCATGCTACACTCCTATTTGAACCAAGTTTATTAATTTTTATTTCATCTTCCCAAATTGCTAAGCCATTATCAAGATTTGTAACCGTCATTTGGAAATAATAATCAACTCTTTGAGAATCACTAAAAGTTCCTTTAATTCTAGTATTTCTTTGAATTATTTTACCGCTTAAAGACCTATTTGCACTTAGTATTGTGCCTTTTTTAGCGATTGTTTTTTGATTAAATTCGTCATTATCTCTTAATTCTCTTGTAGCGTGGGTCATATTATCCTCAGCCCCATTAGCTCCAATTGCTGTTGTTACATAAACACGACCAGAATTAAGTAAAGCAATTCTTATTTTTTTAGTAAGAATATCTGTATCAAAATGTTGCATTGTATCATTAGTAATCCTACTCATTACAAGAATATGGCGTTCGTTTGGATTTGAAGTAGCAAAAACAGGGCTTGCTAACATAGAATTAATCAAATCTCTTGCCGCATTTTGTAAATCTATATCATCAATACCTAGTGAAACAGGCTGATTTTTGCCATTATTTACTTCATCAACGACATAACTTGGTGCAGCTGCACAAGCTCCTAAACTTAGTGCTAAAGCTAGTGTGTAGTATTTTTTCATTTTTTCTCCTTAATTAAATTTGTTAATTTTTATTTTGTAATTATGTGCGTTTGCTGGAGCACCTAATTTTATATATTTTGTTTCTTTTGGTTGTAGTGTTAGCTCTTTTTTAGCTAAACCTAAATTATCAACATGCATACCATTATCATAAAACCAATCTTGTGAGTATTTAAGATTTAGTTCATTATTGCTTATATTAGTAAGTTCGATACTAATTATTAGGTTATTAAAATCATTATTGCTTCTTTCTTCGCATTTTAGAATTTTATTTAAATCTTCATCTAAATAGCTTACATTAAAGCATTGATTGTTTTTGATTACATTTGCATTGTTAGCACACGAACATAAAAATACAGCAAAAGCTGTTAAGATATATTTTTTCATTTTTTTACCTTTCTTCAAATATTGTTATATATTCAGTTCCTATTGTAGGAATTTTTACAAGTATTACATAATGTTTATTTATATCTAATTCTTGTGAAAATAGTGTTTGAGAATTTGGACTTGCAATATTTATGCTTCCACTATTTGCAATTCTAATTGCTTGATAGTTTTTAGGTAAACCTATAAAGTATCTAATATCAGAATGGTTTAATAAATTATTTACCAAATCAACACCTATGCCAGAATATAAATTCTCTTTATTGGCTTTTACACTAATCATTGTTTTAGTAATCGCTCTTAAAAAAGACTTAGATATTCTAGGTATTAATGTAGCTTTGTATTCAGCGCCTATTATTTTATCCATATCACTTAGAAGTCTTGTTTTTTGATTATTCGCTACTATAAATGGATAAGCATCGCTACTATCTCCTAAAATTGCTATTGAAAACACTAAACTACTAACGGCTAATTGATTAGCATAAACAGAGTATTTTTCATTTCCAAAAGGAATTTTATAATCTATATCATTATCGTTTTTCTTAATAAAAACAATAGGCAATGATAGATTAAATTCTTTTAAAGATTTAGATTTACCATTTTCATAAATTACCCAAATATATTTATTTGTTTTAGATATTTGCATTCCTTTTTTTACTTTATTTGCTATTCTTTTAGTGTTGAAATTGTTTTTAGCTAATTCATAATCTTGATAAAACAGCAAATCATTTTCTTGAGAATAAACTTCTTTTAATAAATCAATAGAATTATTTGACCTACCATCTAAAATATAATAAAGAGCAGAAAAATAGCTAACAAATGGATTAGAATAATTAGCATAAGACTTATAAGCAGGAATTGGGACACTATTATTTATAATGTCTATTACTTCATTACTTTCTCTAGGTTTTTGTTGTAAGTAGTTTAATTCGCTTAAAATATCGCTTTCAAATTCTTCTTTATTTCTTTTTTGTCTATCTAAGGCTCTTTTGATTTCAACTCCAGCTTCATCGTATTCGCCTAAAGCTAGATAACTCATTGATTTGTATGTATTAGTTAGCATTTTTTCATAATATTGACCGCTATAATCAGTTATATTATCATTAAAAAGACCTTCTAAAACTCCTTCTCCAATCTTTAACAATAGATTTTTTTCATCTTTATCTTTATAACCATCTTCAACCAAATCAAATAGCTTAATACTATCTTTATAAGACTTACACAAGAATGCTTGATATCCGTAATAATTGCCGTTGTAAAGTGGGTCTTTAATCTTTTCTAATACATTTTCTTTTGAGTATTTTAGCTCTTTTTTCGTAAGTAATTCGCAGTCTTTAGTATCTAAAGAATATATTTTATTTTTATTTTCTTCTTCATAGCCTAAAAAGACAGAAGAACAAGCATTTAATACTAATAAAGTAAAAACTAAAACAAAAACTTTTAACAAAACTCTTAACATCGCCGACCCCCCCCCCATTTTTAAAAAACGCCATTTTATAAAAACTTAATTAATATATATTAATTTTTTTTAAATTCAATAATTCTTAAATAATAAGAATTATTGTTTATTTTTTATAGCTCTAGTATTTTAATAGGAAGACCCATTTTATTCATTTCATCAAAGAATGGTTTTGCATCAAATTCTTCCATATTAAATACACCTTTTCCGCTCCATTTGCCACTTGCTATTAAATATGTTCCAATTGCAGCAGGAACGCCTGTTGTGTAGCTTACTGCTTGAGCGCCAGTTTCAGCGTAGCATTCTTCATGCACGCAAACATTATAAATATATACTTTTTTAGCCTTGCCATCTTTAATACCTTCAATAATACAACCTATGTTTGTCTTGCCTTTAGTCCTTGCACCAAGACTTGCAGGGTCAGGTAAAAGTGTCTTTAAAAACTCAATAGGAATTATCTTCATTCCTTGATGTTCAACTGGCTCAATTCCTAGCATACCTACATTTTTAAGACAATTCATATGTTGAATATAGCTTTGTCCAAAAGTCATAAAAAATCTAATTCTTTTTAAACCTTTTATATTTTTACATAAGCTCTCAAGTTCTTCGTGATAAAGTAAATAGCTATCTTTAACCCCAACTTCAGGATAATCGTGTTCAACTTTAATCTCAAGTGGTTTAGTCTCAATCCACTCGCCATTTTCCCAATATCTACCATTTGCACTAACTTCTCTTAAGTTTATTTCAGGGTTAAAATTAGTTGCGAAAGCATAGCCGTGATCTCCTGCATTACAATCCATAATATCAATTGTATGAATTTCATCAAATAAATATTGCTGCGCATACGCACACATAACATTCGTTGCACCTGGGTCAAATCCACTTCCAAGCAGTGCAGGAACACCAGCTTTTAAAAAGTCATTATTTCTAGCCCATTGCTCTTTATATTCAAATTTAGCTAAATCAGGATGTTCATAATTTGCTGTATCAATGTATGGAATTTTAGTTTGAGAACAAGCGTCCATTAAAGCTAAATCTTGATAAGGTAAAGCCACATTTAATAAAATCGTAGCGTTTATATCTTGTATAAGCTTAACAACTGCATTTGTATCATCAGCATTAATCGTAGCAGTTGCAATCTCAACTCCTAAACGCTCTTTAATAAAACTTGCTATTTCATCACATTTGCTTTTTGTTCTACTTGCAAGCGTGATTTTATCAAAATATTTATATTCAGCTGCTTTATAGGTTGCTACACGGCTAACTCCACCAGCTCCAATTATTAATAAATGTTTCATATTTTCTCCTTTTAGCTTATGATAAAATATTTATGATAATGATTAATCTTTTTATGAGATTATATTAGTCTTATTTTATTTTAGGAGTATATTATGAAAAAATTATTTTTAGCTTTAAGCTTAGCAGGTATTTTAGGTGCTAGTGAATTTGTTCTTGATAAAGTTCATACTAGCGTTGAATTTAGCGTTAAACATATGTTAGTTTCTAATGCTAAGGGTAAATTTAAAAGTTTTGATGCGATGATAGATTTTGATGAAGCTAATAAAACTTTTAAAGTATTTAATGCAAGCGTTGATGTAGCAAGCGTTGATACAAATAGTGAAAAAAGAGACGAGCATTTAAAATCAAGTGATTTTTTAAATGAAAAAGTTAATCCAAAACTTACTTTTGTTATGAGTAAATACGAAAAAGTAAGTGATACACAAGGAAAAATGACAGGGGAATTAAATATAAATGGCGTTAAAAAAGAAGTAACATTTGATGTTGCTATCAATGGTGTTGCTACAATGGGAGATAAAACTAAACTTGGGTTTGACCTAAATCTTGACCTTTTAAGAAAAGATTTTGATGTAGCAAAAGATACAAATGAGAGCTTAGTAGCAAACGAAGTAAAAGTTCAAATTTTTGCTGAAGCTGATAAAAAATAATTAAAATTAAGAATTTGAAATTTTATTTCAAATTCTTATATCAATTAATCTTGTATCGCTTAAATCTTTTTTAAATTCTTTCGTAAAATCTATAAAATCTCCTAGCTTATCATTTGTAATTAATTCTTTTAATTTATCTTCACTTATTTTTAATTCATTACTTATGTTTTGGATATTAAATTTTTGTAATATTTCTTTTTCGTTATTATCTAAAGATTGTGATTTTTTAAGTTTTTCAATTATATTATTAAGTTTAATTTGTTCTTCTGTTTCTTTATTTAATTCTTCAGTTATATTAGTATTTATTTTTTTGTGTGAAATTGTCATAAAAGGTAGATTATCTAAAAATACTCCGTATTCATAAACAATATCTTTAAAATCATATTTTTCAGCAATTGTTATATAA
>NZ_JACGAX010000027.1:0-23208 GCF_020138145.1 Campylobacter sp. RM9334 | reverse complement strand
GATTTAGATAAGGATTTATAAGAACAATTTTAAAAGTCCTTGAAAACTCAAATTCTTATGAAGACGCTGTGAATAAATTACTTAATTAAGGCATAAAACAAGACAAACTAGAAAACATAATGGCCCAAGTTTTACAAATATTAGTTTAAAGGCTTAAGCGATGAATGATTTAAGCAATATTTTTAAACTAAGCTCCTTTAGATGCAATTAAATACTTTGATGATAAATTACCTAAAGATTATGATTTAGATAAACTTCGCTTTAGTGCATATAATCGCACATTCTTAATTAGTGGGATAAATGAAATTGAAACACTTAAAAGAATGCATAGCATACTTAAAAAAAGGCTTATGTAAATGGTACAAGCTTTAAAGATTGTGTATAAGAGCTAGAAAGCATTAGCGGACTTCATAAACACCATTTAAAAGTTGTCTTTAATCAAAACCTAAGATAAGTATATGGTTTGGCAAGATATGAAAAACAACTAATTAGCGATAAGCCTTACTTAAGATATGTAGCAATTATGGATAATAGAACTAGAGATAGTCATAAAGCCTTTCACGGACTTATTTTACCTAAGGAGCATTATTGTTGGCGTAACAATTATCCACCGAATGGCTGGGGTTGTAGGTGTAAAACACAGGTTTTAAGCCTTGATGAAGCAAAAGATAATGAAGCTATAAATATTTATAAAATATATTATTTTATAAATATTTTTATTTTAAAAACAATACAAGCTAGTTTAAAGGTGAAATTTTATTTTTAGTGTATTATTAATTTATAATTTACAAAAACAAGTATGAAAGTTTATGAAAAAATTATTTTTTATATTTTTATGTTTTACGATTTTAAATGCTGATATAAAAAGCTTAAAAGATAGCTGTTATGATGGAGATTTTGAAGCTTGCGGGACTTTAGCTTTAATGTATGCTAAAGGTGATGGTGTGAGTATGGATAAAAAAACAGCAGCATTTTTTTATGCACAAGCTTATAATATTTTATCCGAAGAGCCTAAAAGTGAGTCTAATTTTCATAAACAAAACGCAGCTAATTTATCAATAACAATTTCTGATATTTCTGCTTTTTATGTAGCACAAGGTAGATTTGCTAAGATTAGCGATATGACCTATGCACCTATAAATCCTAATGGAGAATTTTTAATAAATGGCATTGCTTGTATAAAAGTAAGTTCTAAAGATGGTATTTTGCGTATTAAAAATATAAATACAAATGATAAAAATTGTAAAGAATTTTTCGCAAGTGATGAAGCAAAAAAGCTGCTAGATAAAGATTTAAATGAAGTTAGTGAGATTGAATATGACTTTAGTGATAATAAAATCTTATTTTTAGAATTATTATAAAAATTATGATTTAGATTGCTACTCTTTAAAAATCAAATTCCTAATTGAAATTCTAGAGCATTAAAAGTATTTAAAAGCTAAGTTTAGCTTAATTTTATTGTTAAAATAAATTAGACACTAAAATGTTTGAAATTCCTTAATATGTTTTAAGGTAAAATTTTAATTTTTAAGAGTTTAAGTTATTGCATTTTATTAATGAAGCTTGGAATTTATCCTTAAAATAAATTCCAATAAATCTTAAATTGTAATAACTAAAATTTGTACATATACCAAGTATTGTTTATATTTATAAGGTCAATTTCTTTAGAAAAACTTTCACCATTATTAAATGTTACTTTATATCTAACTCCAGCTTCGCCTCCTAACTCATAGTCTAAGTTTGTTTCTATTGATTTAATACTACCCATTTCTTTAATGCCCTTTGCATTATAAGACATTTTTTCTAATAAATTTTTTTATCTTCTGATTTAAAATTAAAGCACTTAACAGCTTGTTTATCTTCTTCAATCACTAACTTCAAACATTTTTTAACTACAATATCTGGAGTATCATCAGCTTTAGGAGTATCACTCCCGCAAGCAACTAACATAGATGCAAATATTGCAAAACTTAATAATTTTTTCATTTAATCTCCTTTTGATTTGGTTTAAAGCCTAATGTTTTGCATTATGCTTTTTGTAAAATCAGTATAATACCCCCCCCCACATTCTTAATCTTTACTTAATTTGTATTTGAATTTATTTTTTATAATTTGAAAGGTTGTAGTAGAATTAGGTTTGCAATTTAAAATCTAATTTGCATATATTCTAAGTATTTTAGAGTTTTTAATAATGCTCTAGCTTAGCTACTCATTTTTATTGTTTATTAATTAAAAAATTATTTAATTTAAAATATTTTATTTATACTACAAATAAGTTGTGTTGATAAAATTGATTTTATAGCCTATATAAAAGCTATATTTTAATATTTATATTTTTTAAGGAATTTGAATTAATTTTTATTTTGCCAAGATATTGGCGTATTTAAAGAATTTTTTAAATAATGTTTTTACAATTTATTTTTAAATTAATGAAAACACAATTTAATTATTTTATTTATTTTAATAACGCTATTTTATTAATATTTTATAATTAGTAGTATTTATTGCTTAAATTTATTAAATTAGATTGCAAAAGAATATTAATTTAAGCAAAATTTTTACTTTTTTTGTTAGACTTAAAACTTTTTAATTTATAACAAGGTTTTCATATGGATTTTCATCAATTTATTGAGCAAATTAATGGAGTTTTAGTTGCTTATGTTCTTGTATTTGCCTTAGTTGGAATAGGTCTTATTTTCACTATTTATCTAGGTTTTCCGCAATTTCGTTATTTTAAAGAAGGCTTGAGTGCAAGTTTTGGAGATTTATTCAAAAAAGGTAAGAAAAAAAATTCCGGAATAACAGCCCTACAAGCTATGATGATTTCAATTTCAGCACAAGTTGGAACAGGTAATATCATAGGCGTTGCAACTGCTATTAATTTAGGTGGAGCAGGAGCTATATTTTGGATGTGGGCTAGTGCATTTTTGGGTATGGCTACAATTTTAGCTGAAGGTGTTTTAGCACAACGCTACAAGGTATGGCAGCACGGACATTATATCGGAGGTCCTGCGTTTTATATAAAACTTGGTCTTAAGAAAAAATTAGGTGCTAATACTTGCAATTTACTCGCTGGATTTTTTGCTATTGCAATTATTGTTGCACTTGGTTGTGCTGGTCAAATGACACAAAGCAATTCTATTTCAGGTGCAATTCATCAAGCTTTTGGAGTGGATTTGAAAATTACAGGAGCAATTACTGCAATTATCGCAGGATTTGTGGTGATTGGCGGGGTTAAAAGGATTGCTAGATTTGCTGAACTTGTAGTGCCTTTTATGGCTATATTTTATGTTTTGGTTGCAGTTTATATTTTAATAGCATTTCACGAAAATATAGGCAATGTATTTTCTATGATTTTTAAACAAGCTTTCGGACTTGAAGCAGTAGCTGGTGGAGCTGTTGGAATTGGTATTAAAGAAGCTATTAGATATGGGGTTGCAAGGGGACTTTTTGCAAACGAAGCAGGTATGGGAAGCACACCACACGCACACGCAAGTGCAACTACTAAAAATTCTGTTTCTCAAGGTTTTGTGGCAATGCTTGCAGTATTTATTGATACAGCATTTATTTGCACAGCAACTGCTCTTATAATCTTACTTAGCGGAGCTGATTTAAGTCTTAGCGGTATTGAGCTAACTACTTCGGCATTTAGCATTGCTTTTGGTAGTATTGGTGTGAAATTACTTGCAATTTGTCTTGTGTTTTTTGCATTTACAACCATTATTGGCTGGTATTATTTCGCTCAAATTAATGTGCAATATTTATTCTCAAATAAAGCTTTACCTATATTTAAAATAGTGTTTGTTTTATGTATCTTTATAGGTGCTATGTTAAAGCTTGATTTGGTTTGGAGTATTTCTGATTTATGTAATACTTTAATGGTATTACCTAATGTTTTAGCGTTATTTTTATTAGCTCCAGTAGTTAAAAAAGAATTATTAAAATTTAACGAAAGTAAGAAAAAATAAGTTTTATTCCTATTTCAAATTCTAGAATTTGAAATAGGATTTTTTTATTTTATTTGAGTAAAATTTATACCATTTATTTTTATTTCTACATTATCGTTAAAGTCTTTAGGTAATTGATTTTCACTTTCTTCTATAGCTTTTAACATATTATATTTGTTTTTAACTTTTAAACTTTGCTCAAATTTGTGTGGTGTATTAGCAAAAAAACTATCAACAATTGGTCTAAATTGTTCAGGGACTTTATCAATATTTTGCATTACATATTCTTTGATAGCTTTTAAGTTATTGTTAATATTTATTTTGCTTTCAATTGAATTAATTAATAAAGATTCTGCAAATTCTTTATTATCCATATCGTATTTATCAAGTGTATCTACATTATCAATCTTATAATTATCAATATTATAAGTAATATTTAATTTATCACATATTTCAAAGAATTTATCTAATACATCTAAATCTATTGCAAAAGCTAATTCATTTTTATTATGTTTGCCGATTAATTTAAATTCAACCTTAACATTTCCATTATTTGCTATATCTTTTGTTTTAGTAATTGTGTTGATAGAATATTCATCTTTTGCTAGTTCTGGAAGTATTCCTAATTTATTATCAGAAATAGCCAACATACTAGCAAATCCTACAGCTATTTCACCTAGTTTAATTGATTTTATTTCGCTTTTATAAAAACTTTCTTTAGGAGTATTAGTTGCTAATTCTTTTATGCTAACACTTCCTTTTTTATCTCCAGTATAAAATCCATTTGTTTCAATTTTTATTTCTTCAACACTTAAAACTTTTTGATTATTTATAATAACATCAATACCTTTGCTCTTACATTCTGCATAATCACCTTTATTTTCACATTTGTAATCACTAATATTTACATTAGATGAAATTTCAAACATAGCAGTTAGAACTTTTAATTTTTCAATTTCATTTTTAATAGAATTATTTAATGAAGTTTCAAAATTTTTAACCTGCTCATCACTGATTTTGTTTCCACAACCAATAAACATAACAGCTACTGCACTAAGTGCTAATAATGATTTTTTCATATTTCTCCTTTTTTTATAAATTTGTTAAGAATATCAATTTATAGTTAAATAATACTAGTGAAAATGAAAAATATTTTTAATTTAAATAATAAAAATTATTAAGTAATAAAAATTAATTAATCTATTTTTGTTATAATGCAATACAAATTCAATTAAAGGAGACAGAATGTCATTAGAAAAACAATTATTACAATTACAAGCTGATGCACACGCATTATTTTTAAAGTTTCATAACTACCATTGGAATGTAAAAGGATTACAATTCTTTGCACTTCATTCATATACTGAAGAAGCATATGAAAAAATGGCTGAAATGTTTGATGATTGTGCTGAAAGATTATTACAATTAGGACATAAAGCTATAGTTTGCCCAAAAGAATTAATGGAAACTGCAAAAGCTCCAAGAACTGATAAAACTTGCTTTGAAGCTACTGAATTAGTTGGACTTATATTAGCTGATTATGAATACTTATTAGCTGAGTTTAAAAAGTTAAATAAATTTGCTGAAGAAGCAGGAGATACAACTACTGCAGCTTATGCTCAAGAGCAAATTGCTAGTTATGAAAAATCAATTTGGATGCTAAAAAATACAGGTGCAACAAGTTGTTGTGTAAAATAATTTAAAGGCTTGATTATCAAGCCTTTTATTTTATAATATCTGCTGACATTTTCCATAAATTATCAATTTTTACCATTTTTCTCTTTTCATTTTTAATAAAACCATTATTAAATTTAGTAATAATTTGCACTTCAGCACTATTATTAGAACTATTTAATATATCTACTTTAATTTCTGCAATTCCACCATAATTATTAAATAATTTAGGTAATACATTTTCAAAATTAATACTTAATTGTCTTTGAAATTCATTTTCATAATAAAAACATTTATCAAAAACAGCTTCACTTGGTTGATTTGAAAGTTCGTTTAAGCAATTTTTGATACTTTTTTGTATATCTTCGTTTTTACAAGCACTTACAAATAATAGGCTAACAATCATCATATATTTTTTCATTTTATATCCTTATAATTTATTTAAAATTAATCTTAAATCTATCAATTCTTTTTCTAATTCTTCTAATTCATCTGTGCTAAGTTCTAAATAAAATACAACATTTGCTCCAAAATCTTTAGAATAAACGATATTTAGTTTATCTAAAATATAACTTAATTTATTTATTTGGCTATATTCAAGTTCTATATAATATGATTCTTTTTTTATATAGTTAGAAAGTAGATTTAGCTCATTAGCTTTTGAAATTCCTAAATTAACTGCGTTTGAATATGCTCTTACAAGCCCGCCAACTCCTAATAATGTTCCACCAAAATATCTTACTATATAACAAGCTGCATTTATAATATTAGCTCCCCTTAATACATTAAGAGCAGGTGCTCCACTACTTCCTTTAGGCTCTCCATCATCACTTTGATTTTCTACAATTTGCCCAAATTCATTTAATGCTCTACTAGCATAGACTACATGAACGCATTTAAAATGCTCAGCTCTTAATTCTTCTTGTCTAGTGCGAACATTTTCGTTAATATTAAGCGGTTCAAAATAGCATAAGAATTTAGAACCCTTTACTTCAAAACTATCAAAACAAGGCGATTTTAAAACTTTCATTTGCTAATATTAGCGTTTTTTATTAAAGGATTAATATGAAAATAATTTTTAGTTTTATATTATTTATATTTTTAGGATGTAGTTCTTTAATAAGCGGTGTGGCTTCTGTCGCAACTTCTGTTGCTGTTTTTGCAATTACAATTCCTATTAAAGTTATTTATAGTGTTGGTAAATCAGCCTTAAATGCAGCTAGTTCTAATTCAAATTCAAATGATACTAAAATTGCTAAAAAAGCATTAGAGCAAAAGAATTTCAAAAAAGCTTATGAATATTATGCAAGAGCTTGTAATGATGATGAGCCTATGGTTTGTGCTTTAGGAAATTATGCTTATACAAAATGTGAATTATTAAATGATGGTTGCAAGATTAATACAATAATAAATAATAACGCTATAAAATATTTTAGTGCAAAATTATTTTTAGATGAGGCAAAAGAGCTTAGCGGGGAAAATAAAAAAGCTTATATAAATATAGCTTGTAGTTACGATAATAGTATAAGTAAAGATTGTAAGTAATCTTCCTAATAATTTAGGAAGATTAAATATTTACTTGCCTCTAATTTTATTCATTAAAGCAGTAATTAAGCCGTTTTGGTAAGCAACAGCAAGAAGTGCAATCACAACACCAACTTTTTGTAATAATGATGAGCTTTCGCCAAACATAAGAGGTCCGATTAAAGCAACAGTAGCTATTGGACTTAAGATTAATAACCCAGCACCTAAAGTAGGGTTTAGTTTAACTGAACCATGTTGAGCAAATGTCCAAGCAGCAGCTTGACCTGCAGTTCCTAAAACTATCATCCATAACCAGTTCATTCCAGTGATAGGATCGCCTAAAGCCACATTACCAAATGGACTTGTAACGCTTTCTATAGCAGCTTGTGGTAAGTGCATTGCTTTAATACCAGCAGCAGTATCAACCATAACACCTTGGTCAAATATGAAGCCATTTCCTGTGATTAAGAATGCCCATACAACAGGAGCTACAAGCTGAGCAGCACTTGAGATTAAGATAGGTTGAACTACTTGTCCGTTTCCAATTCTTCCTGCTCTTCTGCTAGCGAATAAGTAAATTCCATAGCAAAATCCTGAAGTAAGACCGCAAATTGTTCCAACTGCCATAATACCAGTACCAAATACTTCTTGAGGGCCATTTGGATCAACTATACCATTTTCTAAAGCACCACCAGCTAAGATAACACCAGCAAGCATTATAGGTGCTATGAAATAATAGCTAAATGGAATTCTTTCTCTATCTGTAATGAATGCTAAAGCTGGCAACATAATTACTTGAATATTTAAAAGAATTGAAGCAATTCCTGAACCTACAAAGAATATTGAATAATTCCATGCAGTAAAGTCAATCCCTAATACAAGTCCAGCTAAAATAGATAACAATACACCTTTTTTGGTAAGTTTACCAATTTTTTTTGCTTCCATAATCGCAAAAGGGATAAGGCAGATAGTTCCTATCAAGCAACGCATAAAAGCACCTGTAGCTGGGTCAAAGTTAGATAACTTTTGCCAAGGTGCAGTAAAAGAAAGAAATAAAATACCGATTAAGAATATGACATAGGTCATACCTGTGGCATTTCCTCTTAAATCATTATTCATGATTTACTCCTTAAAATTATTGTTAAATGATTTTTATCTTTTTGAAAAACAAAAATACATTTTCCTATTGTAGATTGATTAAAATTAAAATAATCTTAATCTTTATAAATAATTTATTGTTTTTTTTTTTTTTATTTAAATTTATGCAAAATTTATATAAAATATGAAAATTATTTATAAAAATTAAATAATATATAATTATTATAAATAAATAATTAATAATAAAATTATATATACTTTTTAAATTTTAAATAATTCAGCAATTTTTAAGCTTTTTAAAACTAAACTAAAAGCCAAAATTAATTTTTTTTAAAGGATTGTTATGAAAAAACCTGTCATTATAGGTGTAGGTGGTCCTGTTGGAGCTGGTAAAACTCTTTTAATAGAAAGATTAGTAAGAGTTATGAGTAAAGATTATGAAATAGGCGTTGTAACAAATGATATTTATACAAAAGAAGATGCCTTGTTTTTAGCGAAAAACAGCGTTTTACCACCAGAAAGAATTATAGGTGTAGAAACTGGTGGGTGTCCGCACACTGCGATTAGAGAAGATGCTTCAATGAATGAAGCTGCATTAAATGAATTACAAAAGAAATTTAATTTAGATTTACTTTTTTTAGAAAGTGGTGGAGATAATTTAGCTGCTACTTTTAGTCCTGATTTAGTTAATTTTAGTATTTATGTAATTGATGTGGCACAAGGTGAAAAAATCCCACGCAAAGCAGGTGCTGGAATGATTAAATCTGATTTATTTATAATTAATAAAACCGATTTAGCTCCTTATGTTGGTGCAAATCTTGATATTATGAAAAGCGATACTTTACATTTTAGAAAAAATAAAGACTTTTTCTTTACAAATCTTAAAAAAGATGAGGGTTTGTCTGAAGTTATTAATTGGATTGAGAAAAATTGTCTTCTTAAAGGCTTAGAGTGAGCTTATTAAAAATAACACTTGAAAATAACCATTTAAAAGAGCATTACCAACAAGGTATGCAAAGGTTAATTCAAGTTCCAACTAGATTTGGAGAAGATAGCGAAAATGAAGATTTTTTTGCTTATCTTAGCACTTTAGGTGGTGGTTTTGTAAATCAAGATAATTACGCTCAAAGCTTTAAATTAGTTAATTCTAAGGCTACTTTAAGTTCTCAATCAAATCAAAAAATATATAAAGGCACTTCTAGTTTAAAAACAAATATAGAACTTGATAATAATTCTATTTTGGTTTTTCATAATGATGCTAATATTTTTTATCAGAATTCAAATTTTTCAAGCAAAACTACTATTTTTATGAATGATAATTCAAGATTATTTTATTTAGATGGTGGATTTTTAGGCTATGCAAATTCGCAATTTAGGGCAAAATTATCTTTAAGAATATTTATCAATAATAAATTAAGTATTAATGATATATTTTATTATAACTCTAATAGTAGTTTAAATTCTCTTTATAATCATAACTATTTTTATACATTGATTATAAAAGGCGATGTGGAATTTAAAACAATTCATAATGAGAATTTAAAAGCTCATTCAAGTATTATTAATAATACTAATATTATTAGAATTTCATCAGATGATAATGATTTAGCTATGAAATATATTAATGATATTAAAAGCAATTTTTTGCATAAAGGAGGTATGAAGTTAATCTTAGCAAGACAATAAAAATATAATAATTTTATAAAACTAATTTTGTAAAGGAGAAATTATGACATTAACAAAAAAAGAGCAAGAAAAACTCTTATTAAGCTATGCAGCAGTAGTTGCTAGAAAGCGTTTAGACAATGGTCTTAAGTTAAATTGCCCTGAAGCAATTGCTATTATAAGTGATTATGTAATGGAAGGTGCAAGAGCAGGTAAGAGCGTAAGCGACCTTATGAACGAAGGTAAAAATGTTTTACGCAAAGACCAAGTTATGGAAGGTGTTGCTGATATAGTAAATGAAGTTCAAATTGAAGCTACTTTCAAAGATGGAACTAAATTAGTAACTATCCATAATCCAATTAACTAAGGAGGAATTATGAAATTAGGTGAAATAATTTATGCACAAGGTGATATAGTTTGCAACGAAGGTCGTGAAAGTATAGAAATTGAAGTTGTAAATACAGGAGATAGACCAGTTCAAGTAGGTTCTCATTATCATTTTTATGAAACAAATAAACTTTTAGAATTTGATAGAGAAAAAGCTCGTGGAAAGCGTTTAGATATTATTAGTGGAACTGCAGTTCGTTTTGAACCAGGTATGAAAAAAAGTGTTAAGTTAATTGATTTAGCAGGTAGTCGTGAAGTTTGGGGACAAAATTGCAAAATCAATGGTAAATTAGATAAATAAGGAGCAATAATGTTTAAAATAACTAGAGCAGAATACGCATCTCATTTTGGACCAACTACTGGTGATAGTATAAGATTAGCTGATACAAATCTTTTTGCTAGAGTTGAAAAAGACTATACAAAATACGGCGAAGAGTGCAAATTCGGTGGTGGAAAAACTCTTCGTGATGGTATGGGTCAAAACTCAAGATTTTTAGATAAAGATGTAGTTGATTTAGTAATTACAAATGCACTTATAATTGATTATACAGGTATTTATAAAGCAGATATAGGTATTAAAAATGGAAAAATCCACGCAATTGGTAAAGGTGGAAACCCTGATATTACTGATGATATTGACTTTGTAACTGGAGTTGGCACTGAAGCACTTGCAGGAGAAGGTCTTATAGTTACAGCAGGTGGGATTGATACTCATATACATTTTATAAATCCTGAACAAGTTGATGAAGCTTTAAGCAATGGTATTACTACTTTATTTGGTGGTGGAACAGGTCCAAACGATGGTTCTAAGGCTACAACTTGCACCCCTGGTATATTTAATATAAAAAGAATGCTTCAAGGCACTGATGATTTACCTATTAATATAGGTCTTTATGCTAAAGGTCATGGTTCTAATGTAGAAGTGAATTTAGAACAACTTCGTGCAGGTGCAGCAGGACTTAAAATTCACGAAGACTGGGGAACTACAAAAAGTGCTATTGATAACGCATTAAAAGCTGCAGAGATTGCTGATGTATCAGTAGGTATTCACACAGATACATTAAATGAATATGGTTGTGTAGAAGATACAAAAGCAGCAATTAATGGTAGAACCATTCATACATTCCATACTGAAGGTGCTGGTGGCGGTCATGCTCCTGATATTATTAAATTAGCAGGCGAGCCAAATATTTTACCAGCTTCAACAAACCCAACAATGCCATTTACGGTTAATACTATTGAAGAGCATTTAGATATGTTAATGGTTTGCCATCACTTAAGCAAAAATGTTAAAGAAGATGTTGCTTTTGCTGATAGTAGAATTAGAAAAGAAACAATCGGTGCTGAAGATGTATTGCACGATATGGGTGTAATCTCAATTATGAGTAGTGATTCTCAAGCTATGGGAAGAATTGGTGAAGTTGTAAGTAGAACTTGGCAAACAGCTCATAAGATGAAAATCCAGCGTGGAGCATTAGGTAATGATAGTGAATATTCTGATAATGAGCGTATTAAAAGATATATTGCAAAATATACAATAAATCCAGCAATAGCAGCAGGAATTTCTACTTATGTAGGTAGTGTTGAAGTTGGTAAAATCGCTGATTTAGTATTATGGGATCCAAAATCATTTGGAACTAAACCTAAATTAATAATTAAAGGTGGATTTTGCTTACATTCAGTAATGGGAGATAGCAACGCATCAATTCCAACTCCACAACCAGTAATGCATAGAAAAATGTTTGGTGCTTTAGGTGTTGCATTACACGAAACTTGCTATAGTTTTATGTGCAAAATGGCAGTAGATGCAAATGTTGCTAAAGAATATGGAATTAAAAAACAAGTATTACCAATACAAGGTGCAGCTAGTGCTAAAAAATCTGATATGAAATTAAACAATGCAACTCCAAAAATTGAAGTTGACCCACAAACTTATGTAGTAACGGTTGATGGAGAAGTTGCATATAGCGAACCAGCTACAGAATTACCACTAACTCAAAGATATTATTTATTTTAGGAGAAAAAATGATAGTAAAAACCATACTAGGCAATATAAAAGATTATGATACTAAAGGCAAAATGATAGATAATGTAAAAGTTTCGCCTGATGATAGATTAAAACACATACTTCGCTTAACAAGTGATAGTGGAGTAGAAATTGGCATAAGCCTAGATAATGGTCATTTTCATAATGGCGATATTTTAGGCGAAGATGATAAGAGAGTTTTTGTAATAGAATGTTTGCCACAGAGTGTAATTTTGATTAAGCCAAAAGATATGATGCAAATGGGTTTTGTAGCTCATTCAATAGGCAATAGACATATGCCTGCTGTTTTTGAAGATGGTTTTATGATAGTTGAAGATGATTATTTAATAATTGAGTGGCTAAAAGAAAATCAAGTAAGCTATGAAAAAACGCAAAAGGTTTTGCGTCATGCTTTAAAACACGCGAGTCATCATCACTAATGTTAGGGCAGTTTTTATTTGATAGTGCCTTTGCAAATGGTGCTTATTCGCATAGTTTTGGTTTAGAAAGCTATATTTCTTGGGGCGTTGTAAAAGACGCTTCAAGCTTTCAAAAATGGTTAGAAAGTTATATGCTAGATATATTTGCTACTAGCGATGGTGCTATTTATGCTATTGCTTGTGGTTTAAAGGGTAAAAAATTAAGTTTATTAAAATTAGCAAAAGTAGCTAATTCATCAATGGCTAGTGCTGAATGCAAGGCTGCAGGTATTAGTATGGCAAGAGCTACTTTAAAAAATACAGAATTTATGCACGATGAATATGCAAGTTGGTATTATAAGGCTTGTGAGAACGATGAATTTTGCAATCCTGCTATTGCTTTTAGTGTTTTAGGGCAAAATATGGCTGTTGAATACGCATATTCAAGTATAAAAACACTAACTCAAAATGCAACTCGTGCTATACCATTATCTTATAAAAAATCAAGCGAGTTATTACATATTAATTTAGATTTAGCTAAACGCTCTGCTGATAAATCAATGCAAATTGCTAAAAGTTTTATAGAAAAAGGATTTTTTAGTTTGCAATTATTAGATGAAAATGATTTAAATAAATATCATTTGTTTTCTACTCATCATGAATTAGATTTAGGAATGTTAGCTCACGAAAAACTTGATTTTAGATTGTTTATGAGTTAAATCATTAGAATTTGAAAATATAAAAAAGGTAATAAATTAATAATTTATACCTTTTTTAATCTATTAAAATAATTTTTGTAATTCTTCTTCGCTTAATTTTTTAGAATTATATTTGATTAAATAAATATCATCTTTTTTATTAATATCTATAACAAATTCGCTTTCTTTTAAAGGAGCTTTATTAGATTTATAAGTCTTAAAATCATTAGGATTATCCATAGTTTTTAGGATAAAAAACCAAATAGCACAAACAAAAGCAATCAGCATTAAAAACTCATTTTCCAAATCAGCGTGCATAAAAATCCCGCATAAAAACGCTCCTAAAAACGAGCCAAAATATCCGCAAGAATTTGAAAATCCTAATACTAAACCTTTTTGTCTAGCTTTGCAAATTTTAGAAATTGAGCTTTGCATAATAGGCTCGTGCAGACAAAATGCAATAAAATATAAAATAACAGCTAAGAAAAATAAATAATAATTAGAACTTAAAAATATTAAATATGATAGGAAAAATAATGCAACTCCGCTTAATAATATAGTCTTACTTTTGCCTTTTGACTCGCCAACAACTCCACCAACTCCCATAGCCAAAAATCCAAAAAACATAGCCACGCTATAAATAATCCATAAATTATCACTATTTTTATGAAATATATTTACATAAGCTAAAGGAATTAGCATAAAGGTGCTTGAGCTTAGCATTTTTTGTAAAAAGCAAGTTAGATAAAGTTTGTTTAGATTTGCACTTATGAATGCTTCTTTAAAAGGGATTTTTTCTTGTTTTATAATTTCTTTTTCTTTAGGTAAAAAGGCTAATAATACAATACATAAAACGCTTAAAATCGCACTTATATAAAATAAAGCCCCAAGCCCTAAAAAACTAGCAATAACAGAACCTAAAATAATGGCTACAACAAAGCTAAGTCCAATAGCTCCACCCATTAACGCCATTGCTTTTGCTCTATCTTTTTCGCTAGTTAAATCAGCAATCATAGCAGTAGCAACCCCGCCAATTGCTCCCATACCTTGTAAAACCCTACCAACAAGCATTGTATAAATATCACTTGCACTTGCACAAATTAAACAACCTATTATGAAGATTATTAGTCCCATAAGCATAGTTTTTTTACGACCGATTTTATCACTTAATGCTCCAAAAGGCACACTAAAAATCATTTGAAAAATTGCGTAAATTCCAACAATAAGTCCAGCCAATACATCATTAGCTCCGTTTAACTTATGCGAATACAAGCTAATCACAGGTAAAACAATAAAAAGCCCAAAAAATCTTGAAGCAATAATAAAACTTAAAATCAAGGTATTTTTATTCATAATCTATCCTTTTTGATAAAAGATTATTTTACTCCTAAATTTATTTACCACTAATTTATCTAAATAAATTTTATTATTTTATGCTATATAATTTACAAAAAATTTATGCTAAACTAACGGAATTTTATATATTTTTGGAGTTTTATTTGAAAATTATTATATTACTTTTATTTAATTTGTTAATTTTTGCAGATGAATTAAAATTCGGTATCGTATATACTATTCAAGACAAAAATTATTCTAAACAAATAAATGATTGTTTATTAAACCCATCTTTAGGCAATGTTAATGGTTATAATGAGTTTTTAGGCAATTATTTAAAACTATGTTCTAGCTTAGGAATAAAGGCAGAGAATAATAAAATAATTTATTGTTTAAATAATGATAAAAAGCTCAACGGGGGGGGGTATTTAGATATAATCAATGCTAAAGCAAATCCAAATACATTAGAATTTTATTCATCAAGTGCTGATGATAATTCTTATAAGAGCTTAATTAATTCTAATCAAGATAGTTTTTCATTTATAGTAGAAAATAAAAATAATATTAAAACATATATAGAAGAGCTTTATAAATTGTATTCAGTGGATACTACTGGTAGAATTAAAATAGAATATAAAAAGACTTTAAATGATGCTGTTTATTATCTAATTGACCAAAGTCCTATAAAAACTACAAATAATGAAGATAATAAATTAATTAACGACTTTTATAACTACATAATAGCAAATCCAAGTGTTAATATGACTAGTGATTGGGAAGACAGATTTAAGCAAATAAGAAATATGCAAGCTAAAAATTCTCATATTTTTTATAGTGATATTTTTAAGGAAAAGGCATTTTTAAAGAATTTAAGAGCTGCATATAATGAATACTCATCATATCCTTTACCTAGACAAAATGAAGGTAAGTGCTATATTTTTGATATTTTTACTTATGATACAAGTAATTTAGGTAAGAATGTAATTAGGTCTAGTAATTTTAAATATTCTCATCAAAATAGTAAGTATTATTCAAGTGATTTGATTACAAATTATAGTATTCATAAAAGCTCTCTTGTTAGAAAGGGTATATATGAATCAGCATTCGCAGGAGAAGAAGTTAAATTTAGTATTAATTTAAGAGCTTTAAATGCGATAGCTAAAGGCGAAATTAAATTAAGTTTTTATCCAGACGCTAGTAATTTAGAAATTAAAAATGAAAAAATCTATTTAAAGGATAGAAATAAAGCTTTATTAAAAAGAGAAGCTGATGCTAAATATTATATGAGTGGTAGCAAACAATCAAAATGCCAATTAAATCTAGTAGAAAATACTAAAGAATTGGTTTTTAATTTAGGTAATTGTTTAATTAATCAAAAAAATATTGAAATCACAGAAAGAATTAGGGGTTTTGAAAGACCTATATTTCAAGAAAGTGGTAAAAGTATAATCAAAGGTTCTGTTGGTATTCCTTTAGTAAATGATTATCAAAATATATATACTTTATATACCAATAATAATGAAAAAGTAATTATAAATAATGCTAAAAACTCTAATGCAAAAAAGGCAAAATTAGTAAATACTATGCTAGAAAATGAAGAATATTTCATAGGGCTTAGCAATAAATATTCAAATATTAGTAGAGTTTATATTGACTTTTTGCCTAATTCTAATTTTGAAATTCTTAATGTCTATAATGCAAATTCTAAAATAGATAAAATCACTGAAGGTGCGTGTGCTGGTAAGTATTTATTAAATGATGAATTAATCCTTAGGATAAAGACAAATCAAGCAATCAAACAAACAAGTATTAAATATAATCAGTATTTTGAAAAGACTAATCAAAACAATGAATTAGTATGCGAACAAATGATAAATGATAATTATAACTATACTTTTGCTAGTAATGATTTTGCTATTAGACCTAAAGAATTTAGTTTAGGCATTTCATCGTTAAATCAAGAAGCATTTCAAAATACTTTAAATAGTTTTGTATCAAGAGAATTGAAAAATTATTCAAATCTAGCAATTGGAATAGCTAATTTAGTGATTAGTTATGATAATACTACTAAAAAATTTGCCTTATTAAATAATGAAAATAATAAAATTACAATTTTTGCTAACGACAATCGTGTAAGAAACAAAGAAAAATATGGAGTAGCTTTTATAAATAATGGTAAGTTTGATTTAAATATTAATTTTCCTTTAGCTACTGATGGTTTAATAGAATTAGCAGAAACTAATTTTACAAAACACGACCAAGAATTAGATATTTGTATTCAAGATGAATTTGATTTAGATAGTGCAAATACTTTAAAAAATGGAAAAATTTCTTGTTTTATACCTATTAAAAAAGCCTTAAATATTGAGTTTTTATCACAAACAAAGGCTATTAAAAACGAATATATAACTTGCAAAAAAGATATGCAAAAATGCAAACTTAATCAAGACAATTCAATAGGTATTAAAAATATAGCTTATGATAAACTTATGTTAGGGGATAATGCGGGCTTGGTTTATAATCTTTATTTGTTAAGTTCAAATTCTAATAACAAATTTGTTCCAACAAAATTTAAAAATGATATAAATTTAATGATAGATGTAGGCAATTTAAATGGTTTAGTAGTCAATGAAGGCAATTTAAAAACCTTACATATTAGCAAAAACGATTTAAATCAAGCATTTAAATTGGCTTTTAATAATTTAGGAGAAAATACAAGATTATCTAATCTAAACGAATACTCGCAAGATGAGGCAAGCTATAAAAATACTACGCAATTTACTTTCAAAAAGGACAAGCCAAGACCTTTACAAAAGGTTACAATCAGTGTCTATGTAGATGGTAAAGATGAGTTTAATATAACTTATAATAATGTTTATGATATAGCTTATACAGGCTTAATGTTTAAAGATATTAATACTACTAATCAAGCTTTAGAATTTAAAAAAGATTATGATTTTGGGTATTATGATGAGGTAGATGGGAAATTAAGTTTTATTAAAGATAATATTATTTTAGATGATTTATTGTCTAAAATTGACTTTATACCAACCTATAATAGCACTCAATTTATTAATAATAGTTTTCATAATATTTCAAATTCTTCATACACAAAAGATACTATAAAATTTGTTCCTAAAGCAGGATTTGAGTATCTTTCAAATACTAAAAATACCTTTACAATAGAGTTTAAATAATCTTAAGCCCTTTAATATGGGGCTTATTTTTCTACGCAAAATAAAGCCCAGCTTAATTCTTGTTTTATTAAATCTTTATCGTTTTCATATAGATTTTTTAGTTTTTCAATTTGAATATCATTTAGTTTTTTGTAAGAAAACTCAACGCTTTTTTGTAAATCTTCATAAGTTTTATAATAATTTTGATTTTTTATAGTGATTTTATTTAAAGTGAAAAAATACCCAAGCTCATTTAAAATATTTGCAGCGTAAATATAATTAGGCGTTGCAATTATGTCTAAATCAAGGGCATTTATGATTTTTTCGTGTATGTAAGAATTGTCAATTTTATATGTAAAATATAGCCTTTTTTTCGTGCAGTTTAAAAGAATTTGCAATGCTTTTGCTAGGTCATTAACATCTAAACACCTACTAGCAAACACCAAATCCCAACTACCATCTAAATCACCATAAGAGCCTTGAATTATCCTTGCATTAGGGCAATTTATCTTAGCAAACTCAAGCATTTTAGGAGAAAAATCACATAAAGTAATATTATTTATTAAAGAGTGCTTAGCTAAAAAAGCACTCCCACAAGCAAAATCAAGCAAACTATCACACCCACTAAAATCAACTTGCTTTAAAAATTCTCTCACATAAGCTTCGTGTTTTGCGTAATCATTAAAACTTTGAGCTTTTTTATCCCACTCACTTGCGTTCTTACTCTTAAAATCACTCAAATTCTTTTGCTCAATATAAAGATTTTTAAATGATATTTTAGAAAGATTGTTTGCTTTTAGCATAAATTCTCCTTAAAAACTTGGAATTAATATATCTTTAAACTTAGTATTTAAAAACTCTCTCATTTTTTCACTTCTCATAGCCTTAAGCAAAGCTTTAGTTTTAGGGCTATTTAAATCATTGGCTCTAACAGCTAAAACGCTAGCATAATCACTATCGCTACTTTCGTGCAATATAGAATCCTTAATAGGATTTAGTCCTGCTAGTAGGGCGTAATTTGTATTAATTATCGCTAAATCACATTCATTAAGTGTTCTTGTAAGTTGTGGAGCTTCTATTTCTTTTATTGTAAGTTTTAATGGATTATCTTTAATATCTAATACTGATTTTGTGCTAGATTTTGCATCTTCATTAAAGCTTATTATATTATTTAAGGCTAGTAAATCTAAAGCCCTAGCACCATTGATAGGGTCGCTTGGTATATAAACTAAGGCATTTTTAGGCAAATCTTTAATATCTTTAATAGTATTTGAATACGCTGCCATTGGACCTAGAAATATTTTTCCTGCACTAACTAGATTTGTCCCTCTTTCTTCGTTAAAGCTTTCTAAAAATTGTCTAATTTGAGTAAAATTCGCATCTAATTCTTTATCATTTAGAGCATAATTTGGGACTATGTAATTATCAAATTCTATGATTTCTAGTTTGTATCCTTGATTTTCAACCAAGTCTTTTACATTTTCTAAAATCATAGCAGTTGGATATGGAGTTACTCCGATTTTGATTAATTTTTCATCAGCATTTAAGCTTAATAAACATAAAAATATTAATAATTTCTTCATTTGTTTTCCTAAAAAATGTAATTAATATTGATATGTTAAATTAAATTATTAACAAATTAAGTATTTATAATATTTTTAATATTAAGTTTTATTTAATATTTTTTTATTTATTATAATATCTTATTTTATTTGTAAAAAGGAGATTTAATGTTTAAAAAAGCATTACAAGTATTAGTATTAGCAGTTTTAGTTAATTTTAATTTAAATGCAGATGATTTTTTATCTAGTATTACAAATGGTGCAGTAAGCGATAAATCACTTGGTGTAAAAGTATTAAATACTGAGGACATGAATAAGATTGTTGGCGGATATTATTATTTTAGAGAAGCTTACCCGTTAAATTCAGGTATCCCTGTTACGCGTTCATATATTGTTGCTGAATTAGTTAATATAAATGGTGGAATATATGCAGATTATGATAAACCATCTTCATATTTTAATTTACCAGAAAATGAAATATTAGTATTACAAGATAGATTTACGAATAGATATAATGGGGTATATTTATTGGCTATTAATATGGACACTTTACAAGGTCGTTTGTTGGAACCAACTTATAAGTATCAAGAAATAGTAAATGACTATATTAATAGAATTGGAATTTTTTAATTTATTTTTTAATTTTTGGAATAATTTTTGCTTTCCTTTTAATACATTAAATTAAAAGGAAATCAAATGAGAATAGAAAGTATTTCAATTTTTGATGAAGCCAAACTTCAAAAAGCTCAAAAGGCTGCAGGTGTATCATTTTCATCTATTTTTGCAAGTGAATTTGCAAGGGTAAATCCTAAGCTAGAAACTCAAGCACAGTATTCGCTAGATAAAGACATAATAGACGCTTCAAATATCTTTATAGATAGGTTTAATAATTCAAGATTTAAGGTATTTGATAATACTCACGATTTAACTAAGTTAAATTCTAATATATCTTGGCAAGGAGATTTAACAAAAGCTAAGATTTACAATGCTACCGAGTTTGGTTATAGCGTTGATAGTAGTGGCTTTTTAGGAGCTGATTTTAACAAAGCTGCAGGCTTGCCAAATGATTTTAAAATCCATTCAAGCACACTAAAAGAAATCTCAAGACAAAATAACCTAATGACTATGCCACAAGTTGGGATTTTTAATAATATTTATGAAAATATTGATTACGCAGACACTATCAAACACCAATTTAGATTATACGAGCAAATTGTAGGAAATGTAGCCGAGTTTAGTAAAGATGATATTGCTAATATGCCAAATTATGTTGATTTGGTTGGACTTAAAATCAATAATGGCTATACATTTGATTATTCACACGCAAATGTTGGCAATAAGTATTATGAGAATAAGGAAAATGCTTTACAAATAGGCTTTAAGTTTGATTATGATTTAAGCGTAAATAATAGCAGAAAGCTTAATTTTGATTTAAGTCCTTATATAAAAGATGGTGAGATTTCTAATACAGGATTATTTGTAAGTTTTCTAGGTGGCACACAAGGGCTTAAGGTAAGCGATAGTGGGGCAACTAAGATTAAAGATGAATATAAAGAAAGAATGATTATAGAAGATGCACTAAGTAAGCTTAATCCAAATGAAGGCATAGATATTTCAAAGCTAGAATTATTAACGGGACTTAGCAAGGAAAAAATCCAAGATTATTTAGATAAGTTTGAAGATGAGAAAAAATTAAAAGAAAAGGTAAGAGAGTTAAGCCAGAGCCTAGCAGTAGATGCTTTATTAAACAATAATTATTCAAATGATTTTAGGGCTAATGCTAAGGATTTTTATAAAAGAGTTCAGATATAAATTAAATATCTATTAATATTTTTTTAAACCTACCGATATAGAAAAATAACGGGGGTTTAAAATGCAAATAATAAATAACAATTATATAAATTATCAAACAAATATTAAAAATCAAATTCCAACCACTCAAACTCCTAAAGATAATCTAAAAGAACAAATCGCAAATATTTTAAAAGACGCCCCACAAGATGAATGGGGCACATATGATCCAAATGCTGTGCTTAGTAAAATAGGAGCTTATGAAAAAGGCAGTAAGATTTATGAAGCCTTAGAAAACGAAATGCTAAAAGGAATAATTACTTACGAAAAAGACCCAAATGAAGAAATATTAAGCACAAAAGATTCTCTTAAAGTAAATAAGTGTGATCCTGCTTGGGTTGTATCACTTAAGCTAGAAGTTCAACCTTTGTTTAAATTTGAAAACAATTCAATATATCAAAGAGCTTTTTATCAAAATAACGATGATTTAAAAGAGCTTTTAGAATTTTTAAAAGAAAATCCCATAGACAAACTATCTTTAAGTGATAAAAAGTTTAAAAAATCATTTGAAGATAATGATAATAGATTAGAAATGTTGTTTGCAAATGAAGAAATCAGCATAGAAGACTTTAAAAAAGAATATTTAAAATTAAAAGATTTTTATGATGAGAATAAGTTAAAAGAAGAAAAAGAAGAACAAACTAAAGAAAAACCTTACGAAGCCATAGAAGTAAAAGGCACAAGCACTCGTGAAAGTATGGAAGAGATTTTAAGCAAACTTGATATTCAAAATATCAAAGATGAAAGAGATTTATTAGCTATTTTAATGGCATATAAAGATAGCGAGAATTTATATGATAAAAGAGTTTAAAATAAAGGAATAATTATGAAAATAAATTCTTATTCAACATATCAAATAACCAATATAAGCAAAAAAGAAACAAATAACGAGATTAAAAAAGTAGATAATAAAGCAGATGATAAAAAGGTAGGTGAAGTATTAGGATACGGAGTTGATAAAGATGGCTTTTTTACAAGTGATTTTAACAAAGCAGCAGGAATTGCTGAAGATTTTAAAATACATAGCGATACAATGCTTTCTCTTGTAGAAAAAAATAATCAAGCAAACCCGCCAATATACAAAATGCGTCACAACATAGACATAGTAAAAAGTGCAAGTAGTGCTTATAAAGTTTTAAAAGGAGTTTTAGGCGATGAGTTTTTAAACTCAAAGGATTTTTTTAGCTCTGATGAGCTTTGGAAAACTTCACATTTTTTTGAAATGGATAAAAGAAGCTTAACTATTACAAAGACTTTTGATAAATTAGAAGATTATCAAGACTATGTAAAAATGACAGATTATTGTAGGCTTGATTCAAAATATAGAGCCACTAATTATTTATCTGGCTTGTTTGAAAAAGATGATATTTTTTTTAAAAAAGAACCACCTATAAATAATTATGATGCGTGGTTAGATAGTATATGTAGTTTTATCTACTACCCACATAAAGAAAACTACCAAAATGAGCAAGGCGAGTATAGCAAAGGCGGACTTTTAGCTGCTGTTTTATATAATAATTATATTTTAGTAGAAGGTGAAAAAACTAATTATGCTAAGCAAATGGGACATGACTACAGCGACCCATTTGACCCGTATCGCACAGATGATGATTGGGGTATGATAAAGCCAAACAATACAAAACGCTATGAGATAGGTAAAGAAGATGAGTGGCAAAAGCTAATGCAAAAATTATTATATGAAATGCTAAGTGGTAAAAACCTAAAAGCTCCTAAAGATATAGATAATTACGAAACATTTGAAGAGTTTTTACAAGCAGCTTTACAATACAGCCAAAAAAATATAAGTTTATTTGATATAAAAGTTTAAATTCCTATTTCAAATTCT
>NZ_JACGAX010000026.1:0-24123 GCF_020138145.1 Campylobacter sp. RM9334 | reverse complement strand
TGATTGAAATATCCTAATTTAGACACTTTTTAGCTAAAAATAATATTAAAAAACTAAAATAAACATTTTTTAAGGAAGTAATTATGAATATTTTATTGCTTGAAGATGATTATTTATATGCTACTAGTATTTGTGAATATTTGCAAGATTTAGGATTTAGTGTTGATGTTTTTAGTGATGGCGACTTAGCCTGTAAAACTATCGCAAATAAATTTTATCATCTTTATATACTTGATATAAAAGTAATAAATACTAATGGCTTTGATGTATTAAGTTATATAAAAAGCTTAAATATTACTAACCCTATTATGATGATGACTTCAAGAACTGATATAGCAAGTATTAAAAAAGGATATGAGCTAGGCTGCAATGAATACCTTAAAAAACCTTTTGAACTAGATGAATTAAAATATAGAATTAAAGAATTATTAAAACAATTTTTTAACACTCAAAGCAATGATACAATCACAATTTCAGGCGAGTTTGTATATGATTATATTTCTAAAAGTCTTAGCAAAAATAAAACTCTAATAGAGCTTACTAGTAAAGAAATCACATTGATTGAATATTTGTTAAGCAATAAATCAAGTTATGTAAATGTAAGCAGTATTTATGAATATGTATGGGGGGGGGCAAATGAAGAATTTGAAACCAATGGCTCAAGCGATGTAAGAGTATATGTAAAAAGAATTAGAGCAAAAACTTGCGATGATTTTATAATATCATCTAGAGGACTTGGCTATAAAATCAATGTCTAAGCAAACAATACTATTAACCCTTATAGCTTTAGTCATATCAATGTTAGCTATAAATATATTGAAATTAAGTGTAGCTAATGATAAAAACTCTACGCTATTAGAACTAGCAAGTTATATAAATAAGGATTTAAATAACTTACAAGATATAAAAATATGTATTTTCAATAATGAAGAAATTTTAAAATGCGAACTTGATATAAACTATATAAAAGATGATTTTATATATAAAACTCATAATTCTTTGCTTTATTACAAATTCCAAAAACAAATAAACAATACAACATACAATGTGGTGCTATCAAAACCTTGCGTTTATAACAAAAGCATAATCAATGCTGCTATAGTGTTTGGTGGGGGAACTTTTATATTATTTGTTTTAATTTACTTAGTTTATAAAAACAATATCAAAAGTTTAATTTGGTATAAAAACACTATGAATACATTTTTTTATGATGCAATGCACGAGTTAAAAACGCCATTGGGTATAGCCTTATTAAATGCTGATATGTTAGAAAGTAATAAATATCAAAAAAGAATTAAAGCAGCACTAAATCAGATGAAAACAACATATGATGATGTAGGATTTTATATAGAAAATCCAAATGCTAAATACCCACTAAAAAATATTAATTTTTCTAATTTTTTAAAAACAAGAATTGATTTTTTTAATAGTATTGCTAGTATGAAAAGTGTGGAATTTCATTTAGAAATCACTAATGATTTATATGTATTAATCAGCGAAGTAGAGTTACTAAGAATTGTAGATAATAATATTTCAAATGCAATTAAATATACAAAAGTTAATTCTAAAATTACAATATCTTTAAACCAATCAAATGAAAAAATAATTTTTATAATACAAGATGAAGGAATTGGCATAAAAGATACAAAAAGAATTTGGCATAGATATGCTAGAGAAGATTTAGCTAAAGGTGGATTTGGCTTAGGTCTTAATATAGTAAGAAATATTTGTAAAAAATACGATATTGTATATGAAGCATTTAATTATGAAAAAGGAGCAATTTTTAAATACTCTTTTAAATCATAATTTTTTAATTTAATCTTAATTTAAAAACTAAAAAATATAATTAATTAACTTAAAATCTTAACTAAAAGGTATATAATGAAAAAAGTTATCATATCACTACTTGTAATATCTAATCTTTATTCTTATGAATATACAAATAAAGTTCATCCTTTCGGAATGTATTTTGGAACTCAAAACCATAAACAACATACAGATATAGATTTAGCTGATTGCGTTATAAATAATACAAGAAATAATGATAAGGGCAGAAGTGCTTGTTTTCAACTTTATCAAATCTTTAACATAGATGATCATTTTAATAGAACTGATGCTGAAGACGAGCAAAGAATTATTGTAAATTGGGGATTTAATTGGGATTATGCTTGGGCTAAACTAGATTATCAAAATAGCATTGTGAAAAAATTTGGCTATTTTCAAGGCAATCAATCATCTCATCATACCGATTCAAGAAGATTTAGAGAAAATGTATTTTGTGTAAATTACGAAGATAATGCAGCGGGAACTAATTATAATCCTAATAATTATGATGATTTTATTTCTCATCAAAACTCAAAACCTAAAAAGCTAGATAGTGTAAAAAACACTGAAATTACTTTTCCAATGAAATCTTATTTTTATGATGAATCGTATATTCAAGATGTATTTAAAGAATTTGAAGTTAATACAACAGGCAAAATCATACTTTTAGCAAGTAGCAATAATGATTCAATTTTTAGCTATTTTTTAAGCGAACAATTACTAAATAATGAAAAAAACTCAAATGCTTATAGATTTGCAAATACTTATCTAGGCTATCAGCACGGCTCAAGCACAACTTCTGATAGCGAAAACGCATACAATGATTTTGTAAGATTTATGAAAAGCAAAGGCTGTAGATTAAATCCTGACCAAGGATTTGCTAGCGGAATACCTTTAACGCTAGATGAAAACGAAGTAGGTGCTACCTTAACTGATAATGCTTATTATACAAATGATGAATGTGCTAAATATTCAGAACAATTTTTCTTAAAAAATAATGCCTTGTATTCCCCTAAAGAATTTTTAAAAGGTAATGCTAAATGGGGATTTTTAAATAATCAATATTTCGCACAAAATAAATCAGGACTAAGCAAATGCTACACATTTAATATGGAATATTACGATGGATATTATTTTTCTAGCAATGGATATTACAATGAAAAAAGTCAGTGGAAATCAAACGAGTATAAAACCTATGATATAAAAGCTTTAAGGCTTAGGAATTTCGTTTATAACAATAATCAATCACTTGCAAATGCTAAATATATTCAAAGATTTTCTCCTTACATAGATACAACACAAGAAAGAAGTATTTATAGTATTCATAAAACTAGAGATGGAGCAATAGGCGAAAAAGCAATATATAAAGAAATCAAAAATTCAAAAGATTGTATAATCAAAGTTGCACCTGGATTATTTGATATACGAAAAGAATGTAAGAATTCAAAATACAAACAAAACGGCATAAGAGAAAGAGCTGGAATTATGCCTAAAGATATAGGTAATCAAGAAAATATAAGCACAAAAATCTTTAGCCTACATTTAAGACCAACCTCATTAAAAGAAGAATATAAATACTATAAAGATAATATGAAAAAATACACGGCAAGTCCAGGGGATTTATACGCTCATTTAAAAAATCCAAAATATTTTACATCTACAGATATTGTAAATTGGGGTAAAAATTATGGAGATGGGAAATTCCCTGCTGATACAATTGTAGGAATTTATAAAAATAAGCCTGCAATTAATGCTAATTTTAAATTCTTATTCTATCCTGACGCAAATAGCACTAAATTTAGTTTAATTTCAAAAGATTTAAATACAGCAGGCAGTGCAAAAGTAGGAGATAAAACATATCCTATATTTAATAAAATTCCTGAAGTTCATATAACTCCATTTTATAATGGTCAAAACTTAGAAAAAAGATATGATTATACAAAGACTAAAGATGGAAATTATATAAAATGTTGCGATAAAGATTTAAGCAAATATTATGTAGATTTAAGAGTTCAAATTAGCACTTTAGCAAAAAGCGGAAATGATTACAATATTGTATCAAGACAACCAAGTGTAATTTATTATGAACTAGATTTAGATTATGCAAATGCAGAAAACTTAGAATACTTCATAAGAGAACTTAGCTTTAAATTAAAAGAACCATCGTTAATAGAAATTACAACAGAAAGAATTTACGATAACGACAAAAGACCTATGTTTGAAGTAGATAGTAAAAATATCATAAAGGGCGTTAGTGAGACTGCAGCATTTATTTTAACAGATGAAGAAATAGTGCAAAAACAACACTATTTTGGAAGTATCTGGAAAATATTAAATAGAAAGCCTAGTCTAGGAGAAGATTTAAGACCTAGTATTAAAGACTTAAATGATAAAAAAGCAAAAATAGCTAATGATACTTATACAAGAATGGTTGGAGATAATGTATATATAGGTTTTGTTCATGCAGCTGATAAAACTAGAATTAGTTTCTTTTCTAATACTGCAAGTGTAAATCACGATGATGGAAGAGCTACTAAGGTTTTGATATACGATAAAGATGATTTTAGAGTAAATCCTGATAATCAAATGATGGGAGATTTTATAATTGAATTTATCAATATAACTCCAGGTCGCCACGATATTTGCTATACTCAAAAAGATATGCAAGGTAAATTATTAACCCCTACTCCAATATGCAAAAACTTTATGGTAAGACCAGCTGAAATAAAAATAAATAATTTTGTTACTAAAGCAGGAGAAGGATTAAAAAAACCTTTACCAACTACTCTTAAAGCAAGTGTATTAGATACCCAAGATAGAAAATTAAGTCTTAATTCAAATATAGGAATTAAAGAAGCTAAATTAAAAGTTACAAATAGCAAAGGTAGTTTTTATACATTTGATTTAGAAACAAGTGCTTATAACAAAATTAGCCAACTAAATCCTATTAATTTTAAACGCAATAATAAAGATTATAGTTTTGATATGGTAATTGCTTATCCTTTTGCTGGAAGTGGAATTATTGAGTTTAAAGACAATGATTTTGTAGGAAGTGATATTACTAATAAAAAATGTGAAAATACTGGATTTTCAAATACAATCAACGCTAATGGAAAAATATCTTGCCATATATTAATTAAGCCTATTAATGCTGATTTTACTAGCTCATCTACTACGAATTTAAATAATATAAAAACATCTGATGGTTTATCTGATGCTGTTTTATTTTCTGATGAAGTTGTAGGACAAAGCGAAGCTGATTTGGGTAAATGTTCTGGTATAAATTGTGATTTTACACATTCACTAAATATACCTGTAAATATAGAAAATAAAGGCTCAAGTTCTGCTAATAGTTTAGAATATGTATATAAGTATTTTCCTAGTGATATTGATATAGATTTTGATTTAAATTTCTTAGATAATAACGATACTCAAGCTAGTAGTAGATATAGAATATATACAAATAAATTAAGTATTAAAAATATGAATATCACAAATCAAAAAATCAAAATGACTTTAAGTGCTAGCAATACTACACTAAATGCAATTTTTGATTCAAAAATGCAAAATTTAGATAACGAAGTCAATAAAAATTTAAATACTCTAAGTAGCGTTGCTAAAAAATACGAAGCAAGTCCTGATGATTTAGAATTTATTACAAAAATAGGCTATACAAAATTCCAAAAAACAAATGACTTAGCACCTAGTAAAGACATTTTAAATAAGCCTGATGTAAATGAATTTAATCTTGATACTACAAGTAGCATAACAATAGATAAAGGAACTCCTGTTAATTTTACAAAAAATTATCCATTTATTTTTGCTTATGCAATGTATAAAGATACTAAAGCAGATGCGGGTAAAAAATATAAAAAATTATTACCGAGTGATTTAAAATTAAAATATATAAATACAACTGGTAAAATTAGCGAATTATACACAAGCACAACTACTAGCGGGCATTATTATCTAAAACCAATTGCTGATATTATTAATAATATTTCTTTTACAAGTGATTACAATTCAAATATCAAAAAACTTACCGATGGAAGTATTGAACTTGAATTATCAAGTGATAAAAAAACTAATGAATATATAAAAGATTTAATTAGAATGCACTCAAATAGCGAAATTAGTGCAAAAGAAAGCTTTAGCGTAGAATACACTAAATAATTTTTTAGGAATTTAAAATAAATCAAATTATTTTAAATTCCTTTTAATTTTTAATATAAAAATGCCTTTTTATAATTCTTACTATTTTTTAAGTTTGTATGTTTATAATTTTAGCTTTATTTTTTACAAGGAGATTTTTTGGACCCCAGTTATACGGCATTAATGCTGTTTTTAGCATTGTTTTGTGTTTTTTTAAATGGATTTTTTGTATTATCTGAGTTTAGTATTGTCAAGATTAGAAAAAGTAAGTTAGAAGAATTTGTAAATCAAAAAAGAGCTAATTCAAAACTAGCTTTAGAAATGTATAAAAATTTAGATACTTATTTATCAGCTACTCAATTAGGTATTACTTTAAGTTCTTTGGCTCTTGGTTGGTTAGGAGAAAGTTCTGTCGCTGTTTTATTAAATAAAATTCTATCAAGCTTTGATGTAAATCCTATAGCAATACATAGTATTTCTGTTGCTATTTCTTTTATATTAATTACACTACTTCATGTAGTTTTAGGAGAAATTGTTCCAAAAAGTATAGCAATTGCAAAAACTGAAAGCATAGTTTTATGGATAGCAAGACCACTTTATTTATTTAGAATAATTTTTGCACCTTTCATAGTTACATTTGATTTCTTATCTTTATCTATATTAAAAATATTAAGAATAAAAACAAACGAGCACGCAGCTCACTCTGAAGAAGAAATTAAATTCATAGCAAGCGAAAGTCAAAAAAGTGGCGTTTTAGATGAATTTGAAACCGAACTTATACAAAATGCTGTTGATTTTAGTGATATTGTAGCAAAAGAAATAATGACTCCTAGAAGAGATATGATTTGCTTAAATAAAGTTAATTCATACGAAGAAAATATAAAAATAGTTCATGATTATAAACACACTAGATTTCCTTTTATAGATGCTAGTAAAGACAATGTTTTAGGTATGATTCATATTAGAGATTTATTAGATAATCAAAATAAAGATTTAAATGAATGTGTAAGAAAAGTTCTATTTGTCCCAGAAAATATTAGTATTTCAAAGGTTCTTGTTCAAATGAATAAAGAGCAAATTCATACAGCCATAGTAATTGATGAATATGGTGGAACAGCTGGGCTTTTAACTATGGAAGACATTATTGAAGAACTTGTTGGAGATATAAACGATGAGCATGATAAAAAAGAACAAGATTTCAGAAAAATTAACGATAATGTTTATATAGTAAATGGAAGACTAGATATTGAAAGTGTTGAAGAAATTCTAGATATTAAATATGATGATGAATTAGAAGAACTTACAATTGGTGGTTATGTCTTTAATCGTTTAGGACATGTTCCAAGTGAAAAAGAAAGATGTGAAGATGAGCATTGTTATTATGAAATAAAACAAATGCAATCAAATAGTATAAAATACTTAAAAATAATCAAAAAAACAAAGGAAAAACTATGAATAAATATAGATTAATTACTAGAAGTGATATGGATGGACTTGTATGTGCTGTTTTGCTTAAACATATGGATTTAATAAGTGATATTAAATTCGTTCATCCAAAAGATATGCAAGATGGAACAATAGAAATTACAAATAATGATATTGTTACAAACTTACCATATTGTCCTAATGCTTATTTAGTGTTTGACCATCACGAAAGCGAAAGTATTAGAAACGGAAAAGCAGATAATCATATAATTATTCCAGATGCACCAAGTGCTGCTAGAGTTGTTTATGATTATTATGAAAAACAAGGCGTAAAATTTCCTGAAGAATGGCACGATATGATGGTAGCTGTTGATAAAGCAGATAGCGCTCAATTTTTAATGGAAGATGTACTTGAGCCTAAAGGTTGGGAATTCTTAAGCTTTTTAATGGATAGTAGAACTGGACTTGGTAGATTTCACGATTTTAGGATAAGCAATTATAACCTTATGATGGATTTAATTGATTATTGTAAAAATCATAAAATTGATGATATTATGAAATTACCTGATGTAGTAGAAAGAAGCGATTTATACATTAAATACGAAAAAGAATTTAAAGAACAACTAAAAAGATGCTCTAAAGTTTATAAAAACCTTGTTGTTTTAGATTTAAGCAAAGAAGAAATCATTTATCCAGGTAATCGCTTTATGATTTATGCACTTTATCCTGAATGCAATATATCAATTCATAAAATCTTAGGATTTAGAGGTCAAAATATGGTTTATGCGACAGGTAAAAGTATATTTAATAGAACTAGCAAAACAAACATAGGTGAGCTAATGTTAAAATACGGCGGTGGCGGACACGAAGCTGCTGGGACTTGTCAAGTTGCTCACGAAAATGCAGATATTGTATTAAATGAATTAATTGCCAAAATTAACGCTGATGGTTAATCTTTCTTGCTCGTTTTAAATTCTTATATTTAAAACGAGTTTTCTAATAAAAATCAAGAAAATATAAAAACTATAAAAAATAAAATTGGAAAAATTATTTGAAGTTATGAAATGGTGCTTAGGGGGAGACTCGAACTCCCGACCTCCGGCTTATGAGACCAGCGCTCTAGCCAGCTGAGCTACCTAAGCGTGAATAAAAAAAGCAAATTATATATATTTTTGCTTAAAATTTTATAAAATTAAAAATATTTCTAATAAATTGCGTATTAAACTTGCCAACTATGCTATTTAAAAACTAATTTTGCTATATTTTTACACAAATACTAATATTTTTTTTGTTTTTTAGCTAAATATTGTTTTTTTATTGTAAAATAGGGCTTTTAATCAATATTAAGGAGTTTTAGATGACTAAAGCAGATTTTATTTCATTAGTTGCTGAAAAAGCAGAAATTACTAAAAAAGATGCTACAACTGCAGTAAATGCTGTATTTGAAGCACTAGCTGAGTCTTTAGAAAAAGGTGAATCAATTCCATTTAATGGTTTTGGAACTTTCTCAACAACTGATAGAGCAGAAAGAACTGCAAGAGTTCCAAGCACAGGTAAAGAAATTAAAGTTCCAGCAACTAAAGTTGTTAAATTCAAAGTTAGCAGCGTGTTAAAAGAAAAAGTTGCTGCAACAGCTTGCAAAACTGGTAAATGTGGTAAGAAAAAGAAATAATTACCCAATTTAGTGGCGTTTTTAATGCCACTAAATATATATTTTTTTAGTATAAATACTCAACGCTTTTAATTCTTTTTTCCCAATTTTATAATAAATATATTTTAGGTAGTTTTTAATATCATCATTACTAATTTTTCTTGTATTTGAATAATAATCTAAAATATAATTAGGTATTTTTATTCTTTGATTTGCAGTTAGATTTTTTCTTATAAAAGGTTTTAAAATTCTTTTTGCACTATTATGATTTTTAATACTTGAAAACCTTGCAAACATAAAAGGCAATTTAGTTAATTCATACCATTTTTCACACATATCAATGTATTTTTCTTTATTATTTACATATTCTTTTAGTGCCTTATCTCCAATAATTACTTTACCATTTAATTTTAAAACCTTAGCTAAAGCATTTGAAGTGGCTGATTCTTTATCATTTTGTGCATTTGAGTTCTTTTCAACTAATACACTTAATACCTTTTTGTTAGCACAAATTCCTATATTTAAATTCTTATATTTTGACCTTTTACTTTCAATACTAGAAATAATTGCGCAATCTAATCTTTTTTCTTTCAATGCTTTATTTAATTTTGCAGGAACATCTTTTTTATACTCTATGCTTTTTTTTACATAGCTTGGTAATTTTGAGCTTTTTAAATAAAAATGCAGTGGTAATAAATTAATATAATCAATCTTTCCGAATATCATTTTTACTCCTAAATAAAAATAAAAATGCCACTAATATAACTAAATAATGCAATGTTTCAGGAATTTTCACACTTAAAGAATAATGAAATGCCGCTAGTAAAAACACAAAATTAGAATAATTTAAATACTTTTTATAAAACATTAAAATCATAAAAATAAATGCAATTAATCCTAAAAGATTTCTTATTGCAATAGTATTTGTAAATAATATTTTTATATTAAATTGATTATCTACTATAACAAAATTTAAAAAATGCAATATTGCAAAAAATCCAGCTAATTTACCAAAAAACTTTATAAAAACTAAGAATTTATTAGGTAAAGCAATACTTAAAAATAAAGATATTAAAGCAAGTTGCCCACTTGCTTTATAAATATCTTTTACATAATCATATCCTAATAAAACAGATGATATAAAATACCCAAAAGACATTAAAACTAAAAGAATTTTAATTGCAATAATCATTAAAAATTCTTTCTTAAATCTAAATCTTTATATAAATACCCAACTTCTTCTTCATAACCATTAAATAATTGAGTATCTTCTTTAAAAAAGCTACCTAAAACCCTATGAGATGCTTGAGACCATCTAGGATGTGGGACATTTGGATTAACATTTGCATAAAAGCCGTATTCATTCGGATTGTATTTTTCCCAAGAGCTAACAGGTTGTTCTTTAGTAAATTCAATTTTAGCAATTGATTTAATATATTTAAAACCATATTTCCAAGGAACAACTAAGCGAATTGGAGCTCCATTTTGAGCTTTTAATTTTTCTTTATAAAGTCCTGTTGCAAGTAATGTTAGCGGGTGCATTGCTTCATCTAATCTCAATCCTTCTACATAAGGATAATCCAATACTCCATTAAATCTTTGATCAGGAAAAATATCAGGGTCATATAAACTTGTAAATTTAACAAATTTTGCTTCACTTGTTGGCTTTGCAAGATTAATCAATTCTCTTAATTCAAATCCTTGCCAAGGCAAATTCATACTCCAAGCTTCTACGCAGCGTAATTTATAAACCCTTTCAACAATTTTAAAAGCTGATAAATCAGTTAAGGTCATTGGGTTTTCACACAAACCACCTATCTCAATTGAAATAGCTTTATCATTTAAGCTTGATTTACTAGCTAATCTTACGCATTCGCTTTTGTTTGTGCTAAACTCATAAAAATTAACATAATTATAAGCATATTCACTATCGCTTGGAACTAAATCAAGATTGGTTTTTGCTAATTCTTCAGCTATTGCTTGGCTTGAAACTATAGTTCCTGCACCTAACTTTAAAAAATTTCTTCTATTTAAATAATAATTTTTATCTGTTACCATTTTTTCTCCTTATTAATTTTTAATTCTAGGTAAAAAAAATAAATACTTATTATGAAAAATCTGTTAAACTTCGCAAAAATTTAATTTAAAGGAAAAAGTATGGCAATTAAAGCTGATTACATCTGGATGGATGGACAAATTATTAACTTTGCTGATGCAAAAGTTCATTTTTTAACTCACTCATTACATTATGCTAACGCAGTATTTGAAGGAACAAGAGCTTATAAAACAGAAAATGGTATGGCTATTTTTAGATTGCAAGATCACACTAAAAGATTATTAGAAAGTGCAAAAATCACTGCAATTACTCCACCATTTTCGCAAAAAGAATTAGAAGATGCTCAAATTGAGTTATTAAGACGCAATAATTTTAATTCAAATACATATATTCGCCCTTTAATTTTCTTAGGCGATGGTATTATGGGAATTTATCATGCAAAAGCTCCTGTTAGAGTAGGTATTGCAGCTTGGGAATGGGGTGCTTATTTAGGAGAAGATGGACTTAATAAAGGTATTAAAGTATGTTGTTCATCATTAATGAGAAATAGCACAAAAGCAAATTTCAATAAAGCAAAAGCAAGTGCAAACTATCTAAACTCAATGATGGCTAAATATGAAGCTATTAATTCAGGTTTTGAAGAAGCTTTAATGTGTGATGAAGAAGGATTTATAGCAGAAGGCACAGGCGAGTGCTTTTTCATGGTTAAAAATGGCGTATTAATCACTCCACCAAATGATTATGCTCTAAAATCAATCACTCAAGATTCTGTTTTAAAAATTGCAAAAGATTTAGGTATTAGTGTAGAAAGAAGAAGAATTAGTAGAGATGAAGTTTATGTTTGTGATGAAGCATTCTTTACAGGAACAGCAGCTGAAATTACTCCTATTAATTCACTAGATCATAGAGTAATAGGAAATGGGGCTCGCGGAGAAATTACTAAAAAAATCCAAGATGCTTTCTTTGATATAGTATATGGAAGAAATGAAAAATACGCTTCTTGGCTAACTTATATTTAATTTTTAGAGCGAATTATCGCTCTAAACTTTATAATATATAGAATCTAAAATAAGAATTTGATTTTAACTTTTAATTTTATTAACAATAAGACTATCTTTTATAAAATCTTTTTTCTAATTATAAACTTATACAATGTAAAATGCTTTCTTTATCAATTAACAAGGAGTATAAATGCCAGCAGATTTGAATGATTATTTCAATAAAAACAAAAAAAATGACAATAAAAAAACAGATTTTAATATTGATTTTAATTTTAAAGGTTTTGGTAAATTTAACGGAGTAATAATTGCAGCTGTTGTTATATTTTTAATAGTAGTAATAGCTAAGCCATTTGTAGTTGTAAATTCAGGACAAGTAGGTATTAGATCAACTACTGGTAAGTATGATCCGATAGCTCTTCAACCTGGTTTTCACTTTATAATCCCGTATTTTCAAAAAGTTTTAATTGTAGATACTAAAGTAAGACAAATAAATTATGCTAGCGTTGAAGGTGCGAGTGAAAGAACTTATGGTAGAGAAAGCATAATCAATAAAGAATCAATCACGGTTGTTGATGCTAGAAACTTACCTGTATCAGTAGATATAACAGTGCAATATCGCTTAGATGCAAGTAATGCACCTCAAACTATAGCTCAATGGGGACTTGATTGGGAAAATAAAATTATAGACCCTGTTATTTTAGAAGTTGTAAGAAGTGTGGTTGGAAAATATACAGCTGAAGAATTACCTATAAAGCGTAATGAAATCGCTGCTTCAATTGAACTTGAATCAAGAAAAAGCATAGACGCTCAAGATAATAAACCTGTATTACTTGAGAGTGTAAAACTTCGTGGAATAATACTACCAACAAATGTTAAAGAGCAAATTGAAAAAGTTCAAATAGCTAAACAAGAAGCAGAAAGAACAAAATATGAAGTTGAGCGTGCAAATCAAGAAGCACTTAAAAAAGCTGCACTTGCAGAAGGTATAGCAAAAGCTGCGATTATTGAAGCACAAGGTAAAGCAGATGCACAAAAAATAGAAGCAGACGCACAAGCTTATGCAAATAGAGAAATCGCAAAAAGTATAAGTAAAGAATTATTAGAATTAAAGCAAATTGAAACCCAAAAAGAATTTAACGAAGCTTTAAAGGTTAATAATGATGCTAAGATTTTCTTAACACCTGGCGGAGCTGTGCCTAATATTTGGCTAGATAATGCAAGCACAAAAAAGACAACCAGCCTTAATAATTAATGCAAAAATTATTAGATACTATTCATTTTTATCTAGCGAATTTCTATGCCCAAGATTTAATTCTTCTTGGGCTTTGTTTTTTATTTTTTATAGTGATTTTAATTCTTGCGATTTTTTTAAGAAAATTGCCAACTTTCTCAATATTTTTAATCATAGTAGGTATTGTTTTAGAATTTGTATTGTTTTTTATTGGAGAAAACTATATAAATGCTACATATCGTCCAGCAGAACTTGAAATAATCAAAAATGATAAATTAATTTTCAGCGATAATATATATTTAGATTTTAAATTACATAACAAATCTCAAAGAGATTTTAAAATATGCAAAATTAAATTCAATATAAAAAAAATCAGCAAAAATAACTTAGAACTAATCAAAAATACCTTAAAACCATTAAAAACAACAGAAATTATTTTAAAAGATATTCCAAAAAATTCATATGAAAAATCTTATTTATTAATACCTAGTAATGTTAAAAAATATACAATTGATACTTTAATTACTTGTTTTTAGGAGATATTTATGTATTTATCGCAATTTCATATCTTTGTAATATTTGCAGCTTTTGTAGTTTATATATTTTCACAATTTTTAATTATTTATTTTTTTAAAGAAAAAAACAAGCTTTATACCTTTTCTTTTACACTCATAATTTTTGTATTGATTTTTGGATATTCAACTCTTCTTACCATAGATAGCTTTTTAAAAAGTGTAGAATTAAGAAATCAAAAAGACTATAAATCAGCAAATAAAGTAGTAATTAGTGGTCAAATATATAATAATGGAAAAGTTCCTGTAAAAACCTGTGAATTAAATATAGGAATAATAAATCTTGGTATCAAAAAAGTAGATGGAAGTATATTTGATTTAAGCAAAGGCTTTGACCCATTAAAACTTAATAAAATTCGCAATTTTTACTCTCACGATTTTAAAATAGAAGGGATTATCAATGAAAACGCATCAAAAAGCTTTAAAGTAAGTGTCCCTTATCCAAAACATTTTGAAGATTATAAATTAAGATATATTTTAAATTGCAAGTAATTTCTTGTGATTTAATATTCTTTTATTATCTTAACTAGCGTTAATAATACTTGCCGCGAATATAAAATAAATATTTTTGATTCTAAATTTAAAAATAAAATATTAGATTTAAATTCTTTTAAAATATTTGTGAAATTAAATAAATAATTTATATTTTTTAACTTGTGAATTTATTAATTTTTAGCTTTTTTTGTTTTATCCAATAACTAATTTTATAAGCAATCCCCTAAATCGGGGCAATGTTCTCTAACGCAAAGCATTTTAATATAAGCGAAAAAACGCTTTATTAGTTTCAATCCCCTAAAGCGGGGCAATATTCTCTAACTAGTGAATTAAAGAATAATGGTAACAATTGGCAATAGTTTCAATCCCCTAAATCGGGGCAATGTTCTCTAACCCACTGAATGTACTTTAAGAGATAACCTAGTTTAGTTTCAATCCCCTAAATCGGGGCAATATTCTCTAACTATGAGTTTGCAATGGAGAACGGATTAGAGTTTACTATGTTTCAATCCCCTAAATCGGGGCAATATTCTCTAACTTGGAGTAGTTGTAGGAACAATTTGTGGTAAAATTGTTTCAATCCCCTAAATCGGGGCAATATTCTCTAACCCTTAATTTTCCCATACTTTGTAAAAGAACTAAAATAAAAAAATCATTATAAATATCCTTGATTAATGCCTAATTATCAGCAAATAATTTTAATACAATAAATTTTTTAGAAAATGCCAAGCAAAAATTCACAAAAACCCATAAAATTAAAATATTTAAGCTGATTTTAATCCTAAAACTAGGTAAATGCGAGATGATAAAATGGGGTTTAACATACTAAATTAAATTCTTTTAAAATTTCAATAGGATTAATTAATTTAAATTTATAATGCAATGAATAAATTGGGTTAAAAGATAAAATTCTAATTTTAAATTTCATAGTGTTTTAAAAAGCCTATAAATTATTATTCAAAAAAATATATAAATTGTAATGCTAAAAATCAAGTAATAAAATAGAAATTTTATGAGTTTTAATGACAAAATATGATATTTCGGCAAGAATTTAATTAAAAATTTTAGTTTTTAAAATCCTAATTAAAATTCTTATAATTTTATAAATTATATCTATATTTGCAGCCAAAAAAATCAAAACAAGGCTCTTCATCAATAGCTCTATTGGTATTGCCACAATTGTCTATTTCTATGCTAGATTTTAATTGATGAGTTATGTTAGCACTATCTGTTCTGGTATATAAAAACTCTAAATATCCATTATTTATCTTAAATCCTTCATTAAAAAAATACAATATCAAAACTATAAGGAGTAGATAAAAATAATGGTTTTTTTAATAGTTTTGGTAAGTTTGCTAAATAATTTTTAGTGTTTATTTTGTGTTGTTGTAATTTTTCTAAATCAAATAATTTTAAATCATTAAATTCCTTAACCTCATCAAGGGTATAAAAATAAACTCTGTCTTTTTCATACTTATTAGCTATATTTTTATAATAAACTATAGTTTTATCTAAAAAATCATTAGTAGCTATTCTTAAAAGCTCGTCTTTACTTAAAATCTTATTTTCTTTTACACAATATCCTTGCAAGTCTTTTTCATAATTGCTTTTAAAAACATAACTAAAATTATTAAAACTAGAATAATCAACCACAGGTCTAATAAAAAGCATTTCAAAACTAATAATTATTAGGCTAACGATTAAAAAAGTTTTGAATTTTAGTTTTTTATTTTTTTTGATAAATAATAAAAATAAGATTGTAAAAATTGCTAAATACACTAAAGGAAAAGTAGCATAAAGAATTTTAAAGGCTTTCCATATAAAATAAAAAAACCCATAAATTACTGAAAGAAAAATTGCAATAGCAAATAATATAATTAATAAAATTTCCATAATTACTCCCTTAAATTAGGGAGCTTTTTATCTATCATCGTCAAGTTTAAAATTATTAACAAAATCAGCATTATTAATAGTTTCAACACTTCTTCCGCCAAAACCTATATGAGATTGCGGAATTTCTTCTAGCATTACCACTATTCTCTCACGCTTTTTGCCTAATTTTGTTTCAAAATAATTTGTTAAATCACTTATTATTTCTTCGCATTTTTCTTTATTTGGCATTGGTGCTGCTAATTTTACATTAATTATTGGCATTTATTCTCCTTTGTAGATTTTTTTAAGATTGCTTATTTTAGCAGATGAATTTAACATTAAAAAATCAGCTATTATAAAACTTAGCATAGCTTTTAAGACAACAGCTCCACGAACACCTACGCAAGGATCGTGCCTTCCATAAATTGCATCTTTTATTAGACTAAAGTCTTTATTTAACATAGTTTGTTCTTTAAAAATTGATGGAGTTGGCTTAAAATGAGCTTTAATATAAATACTCTCTCCTGTACTAATCCCACCGATAATTCCACCACTAAAATTATGTCTAGTATGTAAAAATAAAGGCTTATTAATATTAGTTTTTGCTGCTTTAAATGACTTAAAATTAGGGCTTTGTTTTAAAATAGAGCTATTTTGATTTTGCATTAATTCATCATTGCTAACGCCTAAAATCTCATCATTTGCAAAAGAGCCATTCATTGAGCTAAGCTTTCTTCCTGCTCCAATTTCAACACATTTTACAGCATTTAATCCCATAAACGCACTAGCAATTCTAGCATCTAATTTATCATAAAGCCCATCTCCAAGCCCTGCCATTACGCCAAATGCTGCTACACTAACACTTGCACCTACGCTATCATTGTTATTTTTTGCCTTTGTGATTTCGTCTTTAAATAATTCTTTAAATAAATCATCGCCTAAAGCATTAAAATCTTTTTCTAAAGCCCTTTTATACTCTTCTTCACTGAATTTAAACTCATCTAAACTAACACCACCTACCCCACAAATACTAGCATAAGTTCTAATGTTAAATTCTTTTAATATTAAATCAGCAAAAGCACCTGCAATAACCCTTGCTACGCTTTCTCTAGCACTACTTCTACCACCGCCACGATAATCAAAATGCTCGTATTTTGCATAATATGTAAAATCAGCGTGTGCAGGGCGTAAATGCTCTTTATAATCTTTACTTCTTGTATTATTATTTTCTACTAGCACACAAATTGGAGCACCTGTGCTAATATCATTAAATACTCCACTAATAATATTAACTTCATCAGCTTCTTTTCTAGGAGTGCTAAACGCTCCGCCACCCTGTCTTAATTTAAGCAAGGAATTTATATAATCAGTATCAATTCTAACCCCTGCAGGATAGTTATCAATAACCACTCCAATTGCTTTTCCGTGACTTTCTCCAAAAGTGTTAAATTTTAAAAATGTTCCAAAACTATTCATCTTCTAACTTCTCTAACGCTAATTTAGCAGCACTTTGCTCTGCTTCTTTTTTGCTATTGCCCATTGCTTTTGTAAATAATTCATCATTTAAAAAAAGCCCTATTTCAAATTCTTTTTTATGATCAGGCCCTTTTGTATGTAAAATCCTATATTCAGGGGTTTGAGCCATTATTGCTTGGGTTTTTTCTTGTAATTTTGTTTTATAGTCTTTAATTAATTCTATATCAATCTTAGGAAAAACTTCATTTAATATCTTAGAGCCAACAGCACAAGCAATCTCATATCCACTTTCTAAATAAATTGCACCTATTATTGCTTCGTAAGCATCTGATAATAAGCTTGGTTTTTTTCTTCCGCCGTTATTTTCTTCAGATACTGATAATTGCAAAAACTCTCCAATTTCAAGATAACTAGCAATTTTTGCAAAAGACTTTTCATTCACCAAAGCTGCTCTTAATTTGCTTAAATCCCCTTCACTATAACGAGAAAAATCCTTGTATAAAATATTTGCTACTATCAAATCAAGCACCGCATCACCTAAAAACTCAAGCCTTTCATTATGAGTTTTGCTAAAACTTTTATGAGTTAAAGCCTGATTTAATAGGGTTTCGTTTTTAAATTTATATCCTAGTTTTTCTTCAATTTTATGATATTTTGAAATTCTTTTTTCTAGCACTACATTAGCATTTATAGTGTTATTTTCATACTCAAGTGCCATACTTCTAGCTAGTTCATCACACATTTCATTGTATTTATCACCATTATGAGCTTTAACCCAAATTGCATTAATATCGTGGATTTTGCTAACTTCTAAATAACTCTTCCATAATTCAACATTTTTTTTGCCTTTAAAATCAGTCTTAACCCAACCACTAAGCCATTCATTAATACCCTTAACTACATATTGACTATCGCTATATAAATCAATCTTGCAAGGTTCTTTTAAGCTTTTTAAAGCGTTAATACAGGCACTTAATTCCATAATATTATTGGTTGTAAGCTTATCTCCGCCACTATCTTTAATGATTAAATCATTATCTATAATAATCCAAGCCCAACCCCCTGCTCCAGGATTTTTAAGGCAACTCCCATCAGTATAAATCGTTAATTTTTTCATATCCTTATCCTTAAATTAGCTTGCATTGTATCACACTTAAAACACTGCGAACAAAACGGAGTGTAAAAAATAGATTGTGATGAGCAATTTTTACATAAATAAAATTGACTGATATTATTTGGATTTATTGTTTCATCATCAATTTTAATTTCTTTAAAACTTTTAGTATTAAAGCTTTTATAATTATTTATAAATTCTAAATCTTTTTCATAATCTCCTAAAACGCACAAACATTTATAAACTTCTTTGCATTCATTGATTTCGTTTAATTTAAAATGAATATATCCAAGACATAGTAGTGCTAATTCATCTCTAGCACGAGATTTTAAAATCTTTAATAAATTTTGTTTAGCGTCGTTTAATAATCCAAGCCTTAAATCACAAACAGATAATAAGTATAATAAATCTTTATCATTTGCAAATTCGTTTAATAAATTAATCAAAACATATTTGCACTCTAAAAACATTGAAGCTTTAAAAAATCCATTAGCTAAATTAAGCCTTTCATCAAAACTTAAACTACTTAAATACTTAGGCTCAATTGCATTAAAATTAGCAAGATATTTTTTAATATTTTTATTAGTTTGATTTTCCTTTAAACTTGCAAAAATTATTTGAGCTAAAGCAATAATTAAAACAAGGCTAATTAAAACTAAAATTCCAAAAATAGGATTTCTATAATAGCTAAGTATTAAATCCACTAATATCCTTTAAATAAAATTAATTAATTATACATATAATACTTTTATGATTACAAACGAGAGCATTCAAAGATTAAAAGATAGCATTAACATTGTTGATTTGATTTCAAACTACATTCCCGTGCATAAAAATGGTGCGAATTATATGTGTGTATGTCCGTTTCACGCTGATAAAAATCCTAGTATGGCTGTTCGTGAAAATGAAGGATATTTTCACTGCTTTGGGTGTGGGGCGAATGGTGATGCTATTAGCTTTATGCAAAAATATCATAATTTAGAATTTATAGAAGCAGTAAAAGAATTAGCAAATATTTATGGCTTTATTTTAGAAGATGATAAAAAAACAAAAATTATTCAAAACAACGACGCTTGTAAAATACTCAACGAATATTATATAAGTGAATTAAATATCCGTGGGAATTTGATTGCCTATCTTGAAAAGCGAAAAATCACAAGGGATTTAAGAATTAAGTTTAATCTTGGCTACGCACCAAGTGCAAATGATACTTTAAGGATTTTGCAAAAATCAAATATAGCTTTAGAACAAGCATTAATAGAAGGGGTAGTTAAAAAAAACGATAATGGAATTTATCCATCTTTTATAGAAAGAATTACCTTTCCAATCTACGATAATACAGGTTATTTAGTAGGTTTTGGAGGACGCACATTAAATCCACAAAATCCTGCAAAATATGTAAATTCTCCCGCTTCAAAACTATTTGATAAAAGTAGTATATTTTACGCTTATCATCTAGCAAAAAATGATATTAATAAACACAAAAGAATGATAATTTGCGAAGGCTATATGGATACAATAAGTCTTCATAAAGCAGGACTTACATATTCAGTAGCAGTGCTAGGAACTGCACTAACAGAGCAACATTTAAAATTAATTAAAAAAGATTGTTTTGTATCTTTATGCTTTGATAAAGATGCAGCGGGAAATGCAGCTGCTTTTAAAGCAGGAGTTTTATTGAGTAAATTTGGCTACAACGCCGAAGTAATAAGACTAAAAACATATAAAGACCCAGGCGAATACATTGAAAATAATGAAGAATTAAAGCTAAAAACCGAACTAAATAATACTATTAATATAATTAGTTTTTGTATTGAATATATATTTAAAAAAGAATTGAATTTAGATTATATAGACAAATTAAGCATAAGCAAAATTGAACCATTTTTAATCAAACAAGCATATTCAGCTGTGCTAAATTACACCAATACTATTGATAAATTTTTAGCCAATACTCATCTTAAAATATTTTGCGAAAATTATGGGCTTGATTTTGATTTATTAAACGGAATAAAAGCAAAAGTAATAGATAAAAAACCACAAGCTAAACAAACTCAAAGCAATTCTTTAGAAGATGCGATAATTTATTTTTTAGCTATTTCAAAAGCTAATTTTAATATTCTTATTTTAAGAGAATATTTTCATAATAATTTAATTGATGATGTATTAAATAAAAACTACGCAAATGCTAATATGCTAGAGTTTTTAAACAATATTCACCCTACTAAAAAAGTAGATAATATCTTAGTATTTTTTAATAATTTAGCCAATTATTACGCAAGTTGTAATATCCTAAACGCCTTGCTTTTTAAAAATTACGCTAAAGAATTAATAAAAAATCATAAATTAATTCATAGTAATGATGGTTTAAAAAAGGCTTATCATTGCCTAGTAGAACTAATAGCAAATCATAATAAGCAATTAAGCGATGATGAAAGAGCAAGGCTTAAAGATAATATAAGAAAATTAGGAGAATAAATGAAAGCATTAGCTTTATTTAGTGGTGGTCTTGATAGTATGTTATCAATCACTACCATTGCAAAGCAAGGAATAGAAGTTGAAGCTATTCACATTGATACAGGGTTTGGCGGAAAGAATTTCGCCCTTTTAGAGCGTCGTGCAAATATGGCTGGAGCTAGTTTTAGGGTTGTTGATATTAGTAGTAAATACTTGCAAGATGTATTGTTAAATCCAAAATATGGCTATGGAAAGGCTATTAATCCTTGCATTGATTGTCATGGGTATATGTTTAAAACTGCTCTTAGTATGTGTGATGATTTAGGTGCTTCTTTTGTAATTAGTGGAGAAGTGCTAGGTCAGCGTCCAATGAGCCAAAGAGCACAAGCATTAAATAGTGTTGCAAAACTTAGCGAAGATTTAAATAATATCATTTTACGCCCACTTAGTGCAAAATTACTAGCACCTACTATGCCTGAACTTAAAGGCTGGGTTGATAGAGAAAAATTATTTGATTTTAGTGGTAGGGGTAGAACTAGACAAATGGAACTTGCAAAAGTTTATGGTTATAGCGATTATGAAAGCCCTGCTGGTGGGTGTTTGCTAACCTTACAAGCATATAAAAACAAAATCCAAGATTATCTAAAATACAAAACGCTAGATAGTAAAAACGCTGAATTGTTAAGATATGGAAGGCATTTAAGACTGCCAAATGGTGCTAAAATGATAATTTCAAGAAATGAAGAAGAAGGTCTAAAAATCTTAAAATTATTAGATAATGAAGAGATAAAAATGAGCGAAATTAGAACCGATTTAATAGGTGCTATTTCTTTACTTGATAATGACGCTAGTTTAGAAGATATTAAACTTGCTTGTTCTTTAGCACTTGCATATGCAAAAAATCCTACTAATAAAGATTGTGAATTTATGCAAAATAATTATTTTGCTAATGCACTTAGCAAAGATGATGCTCAAAAATACTTTATAGTTTGATGAAATTCTTATTTGAAATTCTAGAATTTAAAATAAGAATTTCAAATTCTAAGATTTTATATAAGTATCAAAATAACTTAATTTTAAGCATAAATAAAATCATAAAACTAGACTTTTATATCTAAGATTTTGTTATTTACTAAATCTTCTACCACACTAATACTTAAGTCAATTTCTACACTATTTGCAATCGCATTTGCACTTTTGCCTAATTTTTCTAAGATTTTATTATCATCACTTGTAAGTGAATTTAAACCTTGTTGTTTGATTTTTTGAGTTATTTGCATAAGTTTTGCTAAAAGCTCGGCTTGTTCTAATTCTTTTTCTTTTTGCTTGTTTTTGATTTCTTCGGTACTTTGACCTTCTTTTGCAAAATAAGCAATTGACCTTTGAAATTCATTTTGATAGCGTTTTATATCTGTATTTTTCTCTTTTAATTCACTTTTATAATCTTGTTCTTCGCTAATATTTTCAAAATTAATCTCAGCAAAACTCAAAACCCCATCAAAATCCCTATCACTAGATATTACACTATCTAAATACTCACTAATACTTGTGCCAATTTCTAAAGTTAATTTATCATATGTTTTAGTATTTATAAATCTTTCATCACTTAATTTATTTACTACATAAATATATCCATTAAACTCGCCATAAACCCCAACTTCAAGCCTTGCGTTGCTTAATTCATCATTATTTATCCTACCATCTTGATTGCTATCAGCTTTTGCAAGTCCTAAATCATAAGCAATTGTTTTAAACCAGCTTGAGACAAAATTAGCAGCATTACCATTTAAAATAAGCTTATCATCACTTAAGATAAAATCAGCTTTATCAAAATGAGCCATTAATTTTTCAATAGTATTTTTACTAAGATTAACTCCTTGAGTATTATTATCAAAACTAAAAACAACATTTATATTGTCTTTATCACTTGTTTTTAGAGCATAATTTTGATTTGTTATATCATCTTTTATAGCATTAATTTGCTCTTTATTTAAATTGTGAAAATTACTCAAATTCGCCTTATGATAGCTAGTATCAAATACTTTTGAAATATCAACATCAAAACCACTAATTCTCATAAAATCTCCCTTAGTATTATTAGTTAGGAAAAATCCTAACTAAGTTTTAGTTGATACATCTTTTTAATATCACGCTATAGTTACAACCCCAGTAATTATTATTTACCATTTTATTAACTCTTGCTCTTTCTTGATTTAAATACATCCACTGCCAAGTTGTTGCACTTGCACTTGTAATAAAACCTAAAGCTAAAATAGCTAAAACTACTTTTTTCATTGAAAATCTCCTTTCATTAATGATTTGAATTATTATAATTTGATTTTAATTAATACTATTATTATTTTATTGAATATTTTGATATATTGTAACTTTTAGTAACAATTAATTAAAAATAAAAAATCAAACCTTAATATCAATTAATTTTGTATCGCTTAAATCTTTTTTAAATTCTTTCGTAAAATCTATAAAATCTCCTAGCTTATCACTACTTATTAAATCTTTTAATTTATCTTCTCTTATTTTTAATTCATTACTTATGTTTTGGATATTAAATTTTTGTAATATTTCTTTTTCGTTATTATCTAAAGATTGTGATTTTTTAAGTTTTTCAATTATATTATTAAGTTTAATTTGTTCTTTTGTTTCTTTATTTAATTCTTCAGTTATATTAGTATTTATTTTTTTGTGTGAAATTGTCATAAAAGGTAGATTATCTAAAAATACTCCATATTGGTAAGCAGTGTCAGAATAATTGTATTTTTCAGCAATTGTTATATAG
>NZ_JACGAX010000025.1:0-26222 GCF_020138145.1 Campylobacter sp. RM9334 | reverse complement strand
AATTGTTCTTTCAATGTTTTCATTAATAGCTTTAGCCATATCTCCGAACTCATCTTTAGAATTTAAATCAATCTTGCTTGCTGTTTTTCTTTCGTGATTTATTAGTGCGAATACTTCTTTTAGACCTTTTTGAATGATTTCAAGTGGGCGTAAAGATTGCTTGATTAATAAATATAAAATAGCTGAAATTATTAGCAATGAGATGATAAACATTGTTAGGTTTTGTTTTAATAAATTATTTAAATTTTCATCAAAATCTTTGTTTTCATTAGTGCTACAAATTGTCCAATTTAATTTATCATAAGTTGTACAAACTGCATTTTTATCATGGTTTTCAAAATTGTATTCAATAGTTTTAAACCCGTTATAATCTTGTGCTTTAGACAATTCTTGTTTAATTGTGTCTATAACAGGATTTTGTTTTAATTCATACTTTGGATTTATATGTAAAGTAAATTGATTGTGTGTATCAAATGCAAATATCGCATTTGTAGCTGAGTATTTTAGTTTTAATACACTATCTTTTAATGGTTTTAGAGTTAAGTCTCCGCCAATTACTCCAATAATTTTTCCATTTTGCATAACCGGAGCATAAATTGTCGCTATAACTGTCTTTAATCTATCATCATAATAAATATCGTCACTTAAATTTACAACTTTATCAACTAAAGCTTCTTTAAACCAATTACGTTCCCTAGCATCAAAATCCTTAATTATATGTGCTGCTTCTTCATTACCCTTATAGAATGTTTTGCCATCTTTAACCTTAGCAAAATATAAAGCATTAAGTCCTGATGGAGAATATAATAAATTTAGTCTTCTTAAAATCATATCTTCATCTGTATCAATATTAACTTCTTCAATAGCTTTAGCAAATTTTGTTAAAAAATTCATCTTACCAGAGAAATATGAATCTACATAGAGCATTGTAGCTTCAAGTGTTTTTTGTTTACCTAAATTAGAATAATTTACAGCGTCATTTTTAGAACTGTTATAATTTAGCAACCCTAATAGAATAAAACAAATAACTAATGGAATGCTTACTAATAGTGGTATTTTGTTAGTTAATTTCATAGATTTTCCTTTAAAAGTAATTGCTTAAATGAAAGATTATAGATATTAAGAATTAATTAAAACTTAATCTTTGTGTTTTGTATTTTTAAATAGTAGTAAAAATTCACTCCCTTTATTTAGCTCGGAATTTAACATTATTTTAATTTTATGTATTCTAGCTATCTTTTTTACTATTGAAAGTCCTAAACCTGTGCCTTTTATTTGCTTGTTTCTGCTTATTTCTTGTCTAAAAAATCTCTCATAAATTCTATTTTGAATATCTTTGCTAATGCCTATACCAGTGTCTTTTATGGATAAAACTATGTGTTTTTTGTTTATATTTAAACTAATAATTATTTTGCCATTATCTATATTATATTTAATCGCATTATCAATTATATTATAAAGCATAGTTTTTATTAGTTTTTCATTGGAAAAAAATATAAACTCATCTATATCCATAAGTATTTTTATATTTTTTTCACGGATTTTAAAATCTAATTCTTTAATAATTTGACTTAAAACATTGCTTATATTTACATTTGTCATCTCAAAATTATTAACTTCATCTAAAAATGATAATTTAATAATCTCATCAATCATCTCAAGTAAAGCACTTGATTGATTGTAAATTGTATCTATGAATTGCTTTTCATCTTCTTTTTTGACTAGATTATTTTTAAGCATTTCAGAGCTTAACATTATTGAAGTAAGTGGAGTTTTTAGCTCGTGAGTAACATTTGCACTAAATTCTGCTCTAATCTTTTTAAATTGTTTATTATGTTCTTTTACTTGAGATAAAAAAGTCTTTAATTCATTGTATTGAAATGATTTATCAAGCTCGTTTATGTCAAGTTCGTATAATGGTTTTACTATGCTTTTACTTATAAAATATGCAAGAGTTAAGCTAAGTAATGTTATTAGTAAAAATACTAAAAATATTGTTTTAAAAATTTCTATTTTAAAATCAAGATTTATAAAATAAATATTATCAAAAACGCTAAAAATCGCTGCTTGTAATAGTATCAAAACAAAAAATGAAACAAAAAATATAGCAAAAAATATCCTAGTTCTCATAAGCTATTTTATATCCTACTCCACGAATTGTTATTATGTATTTTGCATAATCTTTTAATTTATTTCTTAAAGTATTTATGTGTATATCTAAAGTCCTACTTGAAATATTTGCTCCCCAAATCTCTTTTAATAAATCTTCTTTTTTAAGGCAAATATTTTGGTTTTTAATGAGTTTTGTAAGTAATTCAAATTCTTTTAAAGTAAGGCTTATTTCTTCTTCATTAATGCTTACTATTCTAGTTTTTAGATTAATTTTTAAATCTTTAAAAATGATTTCATTATTACAATCAATTCTTCTTAAAATATTTCTAATTCTTGCTAGGAATTCTAAAATAGAAAAAGGCTTAGTAATATAATCACTTGCTCCTAAATCAAGACCTTTTACTTTATCGTTTTCTTGATTTAACGCACTTAGTAAAATTACTTCAATAGCTTTTGTTTTTTCATTAGATTTTATTTTTTTTAGGATACTAAAACCATCTTCGCAAGGTAGCATAATATCAAGCACTAAAATATGTGGAATTTGATTGTTTAATTCGCTAAAAAGCTCTTTTGCATTAATTAAACTAATGACTTTAAAATCACTGCTTTCTAAAGCATATTTTATTAAGTTATTAATGCTTAAATCATCTTCTAAAACATACACCAAAGGTAAATCTTGCATAAGTTATCCTAATTAAAAAATATTTAAAATATTACAAAAAATAAGTAAGAAAAATAATATGAAAATAATTATTAATTTAAATAAATTCTAAATACTAAATTAATTTTGGTTTGTTTATCAAAAATAAATACAATTTCACTCATTTTTTAAAAAAGGAGAAAATTATGAAAAAAGTATTATTAAGTTTAGCAGCATTATCTTTATTAAGCACTGCAGCAATGGCTAACGATGGAGCTACATTATTTAAAAAATGTATTGCCTGTCATGGTAAAGCAGCTGAGAAAAAAGCTCCAGGTGCAGAAATTATCATCAATACTTTAGATGAAAAAACAATTTTAGAAGCTTTACAAGGTTATAAAGCAGGAACATTTGGTGGAAAAGCTAAGAAAACTATGGAATTACAAGTTAAAAATCTTAGCGAAGATGATATGAAAGCATTAGCTGCTTATATTGTAACTTTAAAATAATTCTTAAGTTCAGGAGCAATCCTGAACTCTTTTATAAACTAACAACAATTTTCATCATAAACATACAAATAAAAGCATTTAAAATACTTGTTATTATTAGCAGTATCCAGTATTTTTTAGCAACTCCTGCAACAGCTAATAATCTTCCTAAATACTGAAGTTGAGCTCCCATTAAAAATATAGCAGGTAAAACTATGCTAACTCCAATATTATCAATAACCCCATTTGCATATAAATTAACAGCAATTCCAACTCCAGCCGAAGTGCTAAGCCACGCTGATAAAAGTATAGTAATTGCTTCTCCTGGTAAGCCAAAAATATTCATAATAACGCCACAATAATCTCCTAAGAATTTCATAACTCCTAAGATTTTTAACATTTCAGCTATTACATAAGCCATTAAAACATTAGGAATTAGATTATATAAAGCAATATTAAAACCTTTTTTAGCACCTACTATAAAAATATCTAATGGGTTTTTGCTCTCATTATTCATTCAAAATCCTTTTTATAAAATGTATTTAAAACTATTCTTACAAAAATAGCTCCTACGAATTTCATAATTAGCATTAATACAAGTGGAATTATTGGTAAGCATACTAAATGCCCTAATAATGCTGAACCTATTGCAAAAAAGTTATTAATCATACCAGCTCCACTATATTGCCAAGCGCAAATTACTACTAAATCTTTATCGTTTATATAATTTTTATCCCTTGCTTCTTTACTCATAGCAGCACCTGCATCTGTGCTTTGTAAGTCAGTAATTAATATAAGCCCACATAATCCAGGAACTCCTAAAATAGGTTTTAAAATAGGATTTAATAATTTTTGAGCAGCCTTAATAGCTCCATAATGCTCCATTACTTCAATTACTCCAAGTGCAAGCATTACAGCAGGAATTAAGCTAAATGCAAATAAAAATCCAGCCCTAGCACCACTTCCACCATCTCCTATGAAGGTCGTAGCTTTTATATTAGCTTCATCTAAGATTTTTGGGATTTTACCAAAACCACCTGTTAAAGTAGAAAAATCAAAAGCCTTTAGCATATCGTGTCCTGCTAAAAGTCCTGAAAAAAATAAGATTAAAAATATTAAAGCAAGATAAGCACTAGGTTTTACTTTTCCTACTTCAAATTCTGTAGCTTTTTGCATACTACTCCTTTTAAATAAAATAAAGTTTTTATTCTACAATATTTTTTAAGAAAACAATAAGAAATAGTTATTAGTATTTATATTTTTTAAAGGAGTTAATATGGAAGTTATCAAACATTATGAGTATTTACACGAAATTCCAGAGCTTGGATTTAAAGAATTTAAAACGAGTGAGTATTTAAAAACTACTCTTAAAAATGCAGGTTTTAGCATAACTAATATAGGAGATACTGGTTTTTATACGGAGTTAGGAAGTGGTAGCAAGGTAATTGGACTTAGGGCTGATATTGATGCTTTAGGTCATATAATTGATGATAAAGCTTGTGCAAGGCATACTTGTGGGCATGATGCACATATGTCTATGCTACTTAGTGCAGCTTTAAGGGCAAAAGAGCAAAATATCATTAAAAATAACAAAATAAGATTTATATTCCAACCTGCTGAAGAATTAGGCAGTGGAGCTTTAAAGATGATAGAATTAGGAGCTTGTGAAGGTTTAAGCTCTATTTTTGGAATGCATATTCGCCCAATTCAAGAATGCCCAAGTCCTAAAGCAATAGCTTCAATGTATTATGCAGCAAGTTCAGCTATAAAAATTATTATTAAAGGCAAAGCAGCTCACGGAGCAAGACCACATTTAGGAATTAACGCAATTGATGTAGGTGTTAGTATTATTGATGCTGCTAGAAAAATTTATATAGACCCAAATAAACCAAGTAGTATAAAAGCAACTAGATTTATATGTGATAGTGGGGTTACTAATTCAATTCCTAGCGAAGCTATTTTGGTATTTGATTTAAGAGCTCAATATAATGATAGTATGCAAGAGATGAAAGAAAAACTTGAAAAAATCATAACAAATATAGCAAATGCTTATGATGCTAAGGTGAGTTTTGAATACTTAATCAATATTCCTGCAGCTGTAATTAACAAAGATTTAGCTAAGATTTGCGAAAAAGTTATAAGCAATACTTTAGGAGAAGAGAATTTAATCAAAGAGCAATTTACACCTGGTGGGGAAGACTTTTTCTTCTATCCTATTAAACTAGGCATTCCATCAGCATTTATGGGCTTAGGAGTTGATTGTGCTCCTGGACTTCATCATCCTGAAATGAGTTTAAATAAAAATGCCTTAGAAAATGGTGTTAAATTGTGGCTTAATTTAATGCTTGAGCTTGAGAATTTAAAATAGGAATTAGATGAATTATAAATTAGGCGTTATTTTATTAATTGATTTATGCGTTTTATTGTGGCAAAACAGCTTTTTAAGTATTAGCCCTTATGAATTAAACGAGCTTAGCTCAAATAGTTTTAATGGGCTTTTTGCTAATTTTGCCTTAAGTGTTTTTGGCAATGAAAATATAAGATTTGCTTATATAATCTTGCATATTTTAAGCAATATTTTGCTATATAAAATATCAATTAAATACCTTAAAAATAACGCCTATATATCTAATATTATCTTTAATCTTACTCCAGGAAGCCTTGCTTCAGCATTACTAATTAATCCTGCAGGAATTATTATATTTACTTCATTACTTCTTGTATATCTTGCTATAAAAAGGCAATTTTATATATTTTATGGAGTATTGATTGCTTGTATTTATCTTGATAAAGCTATGATTTCATTATATATTGCTTGTATTTTTTATGCTTATTTTAATAGATTATCAAAGTTATTAATTTTATCAATTTTACTAATGTTTGCTACTTTTATAATGTATGGATATGATTTTTCAGGCAGACCTAGGGGGTATTTTTTAGACTCACTTGCTATTATGTCGGCTGTGTTTTCTCCACCTTTATTTTTGTATTTTTTCTATACGATTTATTATATTAGTTTTAAGGGTAAAAAGGACTTGCTATATTGTATAAGTGCGAGTGCTTTTATAATATGCTTATTATTATCATTTAGACAAAAGCCAGAAATTGCCGAGTTTTTACCATTTTTACTACCTGCTATACCTTTAATAATTGCTAATTTTTTAACTTCTTTTAAAGTGCATTTACCACAATTTAGAGCAAAACATAATGTGATATTATTTTTTGTATTAATTTCTTTAGTGATTAGCTTTTTATTTGTGATATTTAATCCATTTTTATATAGATTTGTTGATGAAAACGAGCATTTTGCTAAAAATTATCATTTAAATAAAGAATTAGCAAAAGAGCTAAAATCACAAGGCATTAATGAAATTAGTGTTCGTAATGATAATTTTAAAGTATTAGAATTTTATGGGATTTTGCCTTGTTATCAAAATTGCAAGATAATCACTCCTTGTGAAAAAGGAAATATCAATATAAACTTTTTTGCTAAAGAATTTTCATTTTGTTTAAAGAATGAAATTTAATATAAATATATAAGTAATTATTGTAATAATTTTCAAAAATTTTTAAGTATCATTAAATAAAATTAAACGAAAATTAATTATTTAAAAAGGAGATTTAATGCAAGTTAATTTATCTAATATTTATAATAATACTTATCATAAAATGGGCGAGAGTTTTGGTGGAGTAAAGAGCGAAAGCGAATTAAAACAAATTGATGAAAATATCAAAAATAATAAAATTGATGATATAAAAACAGGCAATAATAGTGGCAATAAAATATATTTTGAAAGTAAAAATGGCATAAGTTCTGCAAGTATTAGTGATGAGAGTTTAGATAAATTAAAAAGCCATTTTGATAGCAAAGACTTTTATAAGCGTGAAGATGGCAGTATTATTTTAAATGGTAATGCAGAAAAATATATAAGTGGTTGGTTTAGTGATATTGCTTATGCTAGAGGATATGTAGCTGCTAATAAAAACAATAATGATTTTTTAAATAAAGATGAATTATTAGAGCTTAATGTAGTAGCTAAGTTTAGTTTAGATGGAACAAATCCGCAAAATTATCAAAGCTATCAAAAAATTGAGCGTTTTTTAGCTGATAATACTACGATTTTAGATTCTGTGCCTAAAAATATTGATGAAGCATTAAATCAAACAATATTATCAAATAGTGATTTTGATGATACGATAACTTTAGGTGAGAGCGAAGAATTTGCAGCTAATAAAAATCCACAAAACCTAAACACACAAAATACAAGCACTCAAAATGTAAATCTAGCATCAAATGAAATAAAAAGTACTAATGTTGATGATGAAGAAGCAAAGAAAAAGCAAGAAATCGCAAACGCACTATCAAGCCTAACAAGGATTAAAAATACAATTAATACAAACGGAGTAAAAGCACTTAGTAAGGCTGATTTAGATAAACTTGAAATCTTAAACATTGACCCAAATTCATTGCAAAATCCTCAACTTTTAGAGAAATTTAACAAAGCTAGTGATAAAGCTAACGAGCATTACGCTAATTTTTTAAATGTTGATAAGACTTATATAGATGAGAAAATGGCAAAAAGTGATGAGTTTTTAGGTGATTTTACTCACGATAGTGCTGATATAGTAAAAGATTTGCTAAAGAATAAAACGCTAGATAAATTAGCATAAATTAATATGATTTAATTCAAATTCAATTTTAGAATTTGAATTAAGTATTTTTTAAATAATATTTATATGAAGACTTTTTAAAATATCTAAAGCTTTTTGGTGCAAGTCTTCATCATAACTAGCGGTTGCGTTTTTATCTATAAAAATATTTGCATTAGGAAGTGCAGATTTTGCAATCACTGCATTTGATAAGACGCAAATATTGCTTACAAGTCCAACTATTTCAATATTTTTATAATTTTTATTGCTTAGATAATTTCCAAGTTCAATTGAGCCAAAAGTATTTTTATAAAAGCATAAATGGTTTTTAGAAAACTCATTTAATTTTCCATAAATTTCTATCCCATTTGTGCCTTTAATACAATGTTTAATAGGTAGATTTTGCCCTTCTATAGTATCTAAATAATCATCATTATGTGTATCAATAGTAAAGATTATCTCATCATTATTTTTAAGATATTTTTCATATTTTTCTAAGATGATATTTTCTAAATTCTGTGCCTTTAAAAACCCTAAAGAGCCTGTTACAAAATCATTTTGAAAATCTACTATTATTAAAAGATTTTTCATGAATTTCTTAAGCTTTCGTATTCGCTTGGAATTAGATTAAGCCTTACATCACAAGGACTAAAGCCAACTCGCTCACCTAATTTAAACAATACTTCAAGTGATTTTATTTGCTCATCTTTTAGGCTAATACTATCATCGTTTGCATAAAGACTTAGATATTTATTAAGCTCATCTTCATTTACTCTCACTTCGTTTTTGCCAAGCAATATACGACTTAATAAAGCTTTATTTTGAGTAGCGACTTTTACTGCACGAGTTAGTTCATTTTCAATTTTAATTGCATCACTTAGCATTAAAGAGCGGCGTATTGCCATTCCACCAAGTGGTAAGGTAAGCACTTCGCCACATTCAGCCTTGCAAAACTCCGCCCAAATATCCCAAATCTCACGCTCAACTCTTAATTTATCACTAAAATTAAGAATACTCTCATGTATTAACACCCCAGCATCTACACTACCATCTAAAACAGCTTTTTCTATATCTAAAAAGTTCATATAAGTAATTCTTGCATTAGGATATGCTAGTTTAAAAATTAAAGCATTTGTGGTATTTTCCCCACTTAAAGCCACTTTAAAATTAGGTTTTAAAACCTTATCTTTTAGAGTGATTAGTTTTGGACCATAGCCATTGCCAAAACTAGTAGCACATCTTAGCAAGGCATATTCGCTTTGAATTTTAGGATACACAGCAAAAGAAATTGCACAAACATCATAAATATTATTTAAACTTGCTTTATTTAGCGTTTCTATATCATCAGCAACGCTAGTATAATTAAACTCCGAACTTATCCAACCATAGCGAATTGCCGCATACATAAAAATATCATCAGCATCAGGGCTATGAGCTAGGCTAATTTGCTTCATTTAAGCAACCTTTAAAAATGAATTTATGATCTTTAGGTAAAGCTTCATAGATATTAAATGCAAGTTCTCTAATCTCTTTAAGTGCGGCTTTACTAGTTCTAAGAGTTAAGAAATTTTGTAAAGCTCTTGCATTTATACTCCAAGTAAGCTCGGTTTTATAGCATTCTGGCAAGGCATATTTAGCAATATCTTGTGTCATTCCTTCGGTATTTAAAATAATTCTTAGTTTTTCTAAAGCACAAATACTAGCATTATCAACCAAGCGATTTCCAGTTAGCACAATATATTTTTGTGCATTAGCAAAATCAAATTCCTTAAACTCACTTTCATTTCTTAGTTCTTTTAGAGTATATCTAGTGCTTTTTACTGATAAACTTGCGTGGCGGTGTCTTGCTAATTCTTGCAAACAAGCTCTTGAAATGCCTTGAATATAAAAATTATAATTTAAATGTTCAAGCGTGCTAGAGTGCTTATAAATATTTCCGATACGATTTATTAGTTCGCAGTCTTTTTCTCCTCCGTTATCGCCTTTATCAAAGCTTTGCCAACAAGTTCTCATAGCGTGAGAACAGATATTTAGTGGGGTGTAATTAAGTAGTGTAATTCTCATTATTTGCCTTTAATTTGATTTTTTTCATTATAGTTTTTTTATATAAATCTTAAGGAAACTTCAATGAATATGCTAAAAATCTCAATTTTAAGTATTTCCTTAGCAACCGTTACAGGTGGAGCTGCCGTTGCACCTGCTTTAGGACTTATTGCTAAGCATTTTTCAAATGATAGTGAATTACTTATTAAATTAATTATTACTTTACCTTCACTTTTTATTATCTTTTCAAGCTTAATTTTTGCAAAATTAGCAAATTATTTAAGCGTTAAGCAACTTGCTTTTATAGGCTTTACTTTATTTATAATAGGTGGAGTTGCTCCATTTTTCTTAGATGACATAATTCAGGTTTTGGTGTTTAGAGCGATTTTAGGCTTAGGCACTGGCTTTTTAATGCCATTAAGTGTTTCTTTACTTGGCTTTTTATTTAAAAAAGAAGAGCAAGGAAAACTAATGGGACTTAGTGCAATGTGTAATCAACTAGGAGCAGTTATTACCGTTAGTTTTTCTGGCTTTTTAGCGTCAATTTCTTGGCAATATAGCTTTTTAATATATCTTTTTGCTTTGGTTTTATTTGTTTTAAATATGATTTTTTTACCTAATATAAAAATAGCGGAGAAGAAAAAGAAATTAGATTTAAGAAATATAAAAAATCTTAGTGGAATTTATATTAATTTATTTTTAGTCCAAGTTTTGTTTTTTAATTTTACGAATAATTTTTCAATAATTTATCAAAAAGAGCAAATCATTAGTGCAAGTTTTATTGGTGTAATTATGGGATTTAATGGCTTGTTTGGTGCAATTGCTTCTATGAATTTACATAAAGTTGTCAAAAAAATTAGAACAAAAATCAAAATCTTAGGAGCATTTATTTATATTTTAGCCTTTTTACTTTTTGCTATAAGATTTAGCGAACATATAGAAATCGCAGGAATTAATTTAATGTTAATTATAGGAATAATTGCAGCTATTTTAAATGGTCTTGCAGTTGGCTTTAGCTTACCATTTTTGTTTTCACAAATTAGCACTAGAAGTAAAAAACAAAACCTAGCTACAAATATGGCATTAGCTAGTATTGCGACATTTAGCGGACAATTTTCTAGTCCATTAATAGATGAATTATTAGAACATATTTTCAATCTTCATCATCCAAGAGACGCATTTTTAATAGCTATGTTTATTGCAATATTCTTATTTATTTATAATCTTAGGTTAAAAATCAAATTAAGAAATTAAAAAAAGGAAAGGTATGGCAAAAGCAAAAGAAACAGCAGTAATTGAAGATAAGGCAAAAGCCCTTGAAGCTGCATTAAAAGGCATTAATAAAGCTTGTGGAGAAGGTGCTATTGTTAGATTTGGAGATAAGCCTATTGTAAAGGCTGAGCCAATTTCTACAGGCTCACTTGGGCTAGATATTGCACTTGGAATTGGTGGAGTTCCTAAAGGAAGAATAGTAGAGATTTATGGGCCAGAAAGTAGTGGTAAGACAACGCTAACACTTCAAATCGTAGCTCAAGCTCAAAAGATGGGTTATACTTGTGCTTTTATTGACGCTGAACACGCACTTGACCCTGTGTATGCTAAGAATTTAGGCGTAAATATTGATGATGTTTTAGTATCTCAACCAAGTTGCGGAGAAGAAGCATTAGAGATTGTAGAACGCTTAGCAAGTAGTGGAGCGGTAGAGCTTATAGTAGTAGATAGTGTTGCTGCACTTACTCCTAAGGCTGAAATTGATGGAGAGATGGGAGATACTCATGTAGGTCTTCAAGCAAGACTTATGAGCCAAGCTTTAAGAAAGCTTACTTCAGTAGTTAGCAAGATGAACTCAATGGTAATTTTCATAAATCAAATTCGTATGAAAATAGGTCAAACAGGTTATGGAAGTCCAGAGACAACAACGGGTGGAAATGCACTTAAGTTCTATGCAAGTGTAAGAATTGATATTAGAAAAACCGCTACATTAAAACAAGGCGAAGAGCCTATTGGAAATAGAACAAAAGCAAAAATAGTTAAAAATAAAGTTGCACCTCCATTTAAAACAGCAGAATTTGATATTATGTATGGAGAAGGCATTAGCTACGAAGGCGAATTGATTGATTATGGTATTAAGCTTGATATTGTAGATAAAAGTGGTGCTTGGCTTAGCTATGGTGGTAATAAACTAGGTCAAGGTAGAGAAAATGCTAAAATTTTCTTAAAAGAAAACAAAGAAATAGCAAATGAAATTGCAGAAAAAATTAAAGCTAGTATAGGCGATGATATTACATTAGAAGGAGAAGTTGGTGAAAATAGCGAAGATTGATGCACTTGAAGTGCTAGATAGTAGGGGTAATCCTAGCGTTAAGGTTAAAGTAGTTTTAGAAAATGGTATAAGTGGTGAAGCAATAGTTCCAAGTGGTGCTAGCACAGGGATTAATGAAGCTTTAGAATTAAGAGATGGTGGGAGCTATTTCTTCGGTAAAAGCGTAAGTAAAGCAGTAAATAATGCTAAGCATGTTGCAGCTGGACTTATAGGCAAATGCGTATTTAATCAAAGAGAAATTGATGAGCATTTATTAGCAGTTGATGGCACGAGTAATTATTCTAGCTTAGGTGCTAATGCAGTTTTAGGAATTTCAATGGCAGTTGCAAAAGCAGGAGCAAATGCTAGTAATTTACCATTATATAGATATTTATGTGGAGAGTTTAACGCACTTCCTACACCTATGCTAAATGTATTAAATGGTGGAGCTCATGCTGATAATAATATAGATATTCAAGAGTTTATGTTGCTTCCAACGGGTTTTGATACTTTTAAAGAAAAATTATTCTCAAGTGCAATTACTTATCATACTTTAAAAGATATTTTAAAGAAAAAAGGCTTAAGCACAGCATTAGGAGATGAAGGTGGATTTGCACCTAATTTAAGAAGCAATGAAGAAGCTATTGAATTATTACTAGAAGCTATTAATAAAGCAGGTTTTAGTGGCAAAATCAATCTAGCATTAGATGTTGCAGCAAGTGAGCTTTATAGTGATGGAAAATATGATTATGAAGGCAAAAAGCTAAGTAGCGATGAGATGATTAATGAGTATGAAAAATTATTAAAATATCCTATTTTAAGCATAGAAGACGCACTTGCAGAGCAAGATTATGAAGGCTGGGTTAATTTGACTAAAAAAATCGGCTCAAGAACACAATTAGTAGGAGATGATTTATTTGTAACTAATGTTAAATTATTACAAAAAGGCATTGATGAAGGTATGGCAAATGCGATTTTAATCAAGCCTAATCAAATCGGCTCAATCTCTCAAACAATAGATGCTATTAAACTAGCTCACGCAAATGGCTATAATACTATAATGAGCCATAGAAGTGGGGAGAGCGAAGATAATTTCATAGCTGATTTTTCATTAGTTTGCAAGTATATTAAAACAGGTGCTCCTGCAAGGGGAGAAAGAACAGCTAAATATAATAGATTGCTTGAAATTGAAGCAGGATTTTAATGCAAGAATTATTAGACAATCATAATTATAAAAAGTCTAATTTAAAGATTTTTACAAAGGGCATTTTAGAAATTGCCCTTTATGTATTTATTTTATTTTTTGGGCTTTTTGCGATATTGTTTTCTAAATCATCAATAGAGACAACTATGATGCTAGATACAAGGATAGAAAAGCTAAAAAATCAAATATACGAGCTTAATAAAACCAATGCACAATTGCAAAAAGATTATTTTGAATTGCTAAGCATTCAAGGCGATTATGATAATTGATTTTTCAAAATACTCAAGCGTAAAAATCGGCGCAAATTGTGAAGTAAAAGTAATTGATGAGATGATTAAACACGATTATTTAGTCATTGGAAATGCTAGTAATTTGCTAATCAATCAGCCTAAAAATCTTGCAATTTTAGGCAAAAAATACGAATATATTAAAGAATATAATGATTATTTAGAAATAGGGGCTAGAACTAGCTCATATAAATTATTTAATTATTGTAAGAAAAACAATCTAACAGGTTTAGAATTCTTATCACACCTACCAGGACAAATGGGCGGCATTACTAAAATGAATGCAGGAATGAAAGAATTTGAAATCAAAAATTATATTTTAGAAGTAAATGTTGATAATGAATGGATTAAGCCAAATTTTACTTATAGAAATAGTGATATAAAAGGCACAATTTATGCTATTAGGCTTAGATTAAACAAAGGTTTTAGCCTTGAATTAGTAGAGCAATTTAGCAAAATGCGAGAAAATCAGCCAAAAGGTGCTAGTTTTGGTAGTATTTTTAAAAACCCACAAGGCTTTAGTGCAGGAGCATTGATTGATAAAGCAGGGCTTAAAGGCAAGGTAAAAGGCGGTGCAAAGATTAGCGAAATGCACGCAAATTTCTTAATAAATTTTAATAAAGCTAGTTTTGAAGACGCATTGTATTTGATAAATCTAGCACAAGATGAGGTTTTGAAGCAATTTAATATACTTTTAGAACCTGAAGTTCTTATTTTAAATTAAATTCCAATATAAAAATATTTCAAAAAATTTTTAATTTATTTACTTTTGTTAATGGGGGGGGGTATTATAATCATTATCAATTTAAAAATTTAATAAATTATTTATATTCTAAGGAATTTGTTTTGAATATTTTCAAAATTATCATATTTGTATTGATTTTAGTAGGTTTATTGACATTTACGGCTTATTCTATTTTGCTTAGTTTTGAAATTATTTAAAGCTTTTATCTTATTGATTTAGGCAATTAACCCTAAAATATCATTAAAATTAATATTTTTATTAAAAATATACAAATAATTTTTAATTTCCTTGCATTTTGCTATCTTTTAGGTTATTATTTTGGCTTATTTTTTAAAAAGGAGATTATTATGAGGAGTTTACTTTGGCTCAGCTAGGAGCACTTTTTCTAAAGTAGGTTTTGTTTTAGCCCTTGCGGGTGGTGCTGTTGGACTTGGAAATGCGTGGAAATTTCCTACAATGGTTGGAACTAATGGTGGTTCTGCCTTTGTTTTACTTTATTTATTCTTATGTTTAACCTTAGGTTTATCTTTATTTTTAGCAGAAATTGCATTAGGAAAAATTACTAAAAGTGATTTAGCTACAAGTTATTTTACCCTTGCTAGATTTAAGCCAAAATTATGCAAAATGGGTGGAGTTTTTATGCTCACTGGAATACTTGTATTATCGTTTTATTTAGTGGTTTTATCTTTAGTATTTCACTATATATTTTTAAGTTTTTCTTTACCTAATACCTTAGATGAAGCAGGAGCGCTTTTTAATAATGCAATAGGCGAGAATTTATTTATTAGTATAATTTGCTTTAGCGTTTGCTTTTTTATGACTATTTATATAGTTAGTCGTGGGATAATTAATGGGATTGAGAAATTAAATGTGATTTTAATGCCTGCATTATTTGTAATACTTTTATTAATGTTAGGTTTTAGCTTTACTCAAGATGGATTTTTAGATGCGTGTGAGTTTTTATTTAGACCTGACTTTTCTAAATTAGGGCTTAATTCTTTACTTGATGCTTTAGGACTTAGTCTTTTTACTTTATGTCTTGGAATAGGTTGTATTAGCACTTATGCTGCTAGTTTAGATGAAAAAACTAATATTTTAAAATCAAGTTTATTTGTAGTGTTTATAAATCTTTTAATAGGTCTTATGATGGGACTTATTGTTTTTACTTTTGTATTTAAATTCGGAGCAAATCCTAATGAGAGTGGAGCAGGACTTGTATTTGTTAGCCTTGCTACTTTATTTTCAAAATTTGGTTTTTTAGGTGAGATTTTATCATTTAGCTTTTTTATAGCTTTATTTTTTGCAGGAATTACGAGTGCTGTTTCTATGATTGAACCATTTACTTTTTATCTTGAAAATAAAATGAGTAGAAAAAAAGCTTTGATTATTATTGGAATTTTTGTTTATATAATAGGTATTTTAGCTCTTCTTGGAATGGCTAATAAGCTTAGCTTTAATACTTTTGATGCTTTAGATTTTTTCACAAGTAATATAATGCTTCCTTTAGGAGTGTTGTTTTCTAGTATTTATGCTGGATTTTTAATGAAAAGATATTCATTCTTTAAAATCTTTTTACCTATATTTGGCAAAAATTTAACTAAGTTTTATTTTATTTTTTTAAGATTTGTAACACCAATTATAATAATTTTGATATTAATTAATAATTTTTACCCCTTAGGAAGTTTTTTAAAGTAGAATTAGGCAATTTTTATTTACAGGAGTTAAAAATGTTAGAAGATTTAGGCATAAAGCCGGAGAAGATTTTTTACAATTTAAGTTATGATGAGTTAAGAGCTCACGAGTTAGAGTGCCGTGAAGGTGAAGTTTGTCAAAATGACACATTTGCAGTTGATACAGGTATTTTTACGGGTAGAAGCCCTAAGGATAAGTATTTTGTAAATTCTCATCCATCAAGTGAAAATATAGCGTGGGGCAATGTAAATAGGGCTTGCACTAAAGATATTTTTGATGATAATTTAAGAAGAGCAAAAGAATATTTAAATGGCAAAAAGCTTTATGTTATGGATGTATTTTGTGGAGCTAGCCTTGATAGTAGAAAAAAAATAAGATTTATAACAGAAATTGCGTGGCAAGCGCATTTTGTTAAAAATATGTTTATTCGCCCAAGTGATGAAGAACTTAAAGACTTCAAACCTGATTTTGTAATCATAAATGCGTGCAAATTAAAAAATGAAATGTATAAATATCAAGATTTAAATAGCGATGTATTCGTAGGATTTGATATAGAAAATAACATAGGATTAATTCTTGGCACTTGGTATGGTGGCGAGATGAAAAAAGGTGTGTTTTCTATGATGAATTACTGGCTGCCTTTACAAGGTAAGATGAGTATGCATTGTAGTGCGAATGTTGGTAAAGATGGAGATGTTTGCTTATTCTTTGGTCTTAGTGGCACAGGTAAAACTACTCTTAGCACAGACGCAAATCGTGCTTTAATAGGTGATGATGAGCATGGTTGGGATGATAATGGTGTGTTTAACTACGAAGGTGGTTGTTATGCAAAATGTATTAATCTTGACCCAAATAGTGAGCCTGAAATTTACGCAGCGATTAAGAGAAATGCTTTACTTGAAAATGTAGTTATAACTTGCACTAAAGAAGTTGATTTTTGTGATGCTAGTAAGACAGAAAACACTCGTGTAAGCTATCCAATAGAGCATATTGAAAATCACGAACCAAGCTTAAAAGCAGGTCATCCATCTAATATAATTTTCTTATGTGCTGATGCTTTTGGTGTTTTACCTCCTGTATCAAAACTAAACAACACTCAAGCAATGTATTATTTTTTAAGTGGATATACTGCAAAAGTTGCAGGAACTGAGCGTGGTATAAAAGAGCCTGTTGCTACATTTTCTGCTTGTTTTGGCGAACCATTTATGCCGCTTAGTCCTAGTGTTTATGCGAAATTATTGGGCGAAAAGATTAAAAAACACAATGTAAATGTATATTTAGTAAATACCGGTTGGAGCGGTGGAAGTTATGGCGTTGGTAAAAGAATGAGTATAAAAGCAACTAGGTCTTGCATTAACGCTATTTTAGACGGCTCTATTCAAAATTGTGAATATTACAATTATGATGTATTTAATTTAGCAGTGCCAAAGAGTTTAGATGGGGTTGATGAAAGATTATTAAATCCTATTAAAACTTGGGAAAATGAAGCTGATTTCATAGCTACAAGAGATAAATTAGCAAAAATGTTTATAGAGAATTTCAAAAGATACGGCGATAAGGCTAATGAGTTTTTAGACGCTAGTCCTAAGCTATGAGCCTAGATAGTTTTTTACAATTTAAAATAAACAAAGATGGTTTAAAACCAAGAAAACTAGATACCTTACCACGATTTGCCCTAATTTATGGGGCAATTTCTAGTGGTAAAAAATCTTTAGCATTTTATAATTTAGATGAATTTACTTATATTAATATGAGTGATTTAAGATTTATAAATGCTGATTTTAAAAGCTTCATAGAAAAAAATAAAATCAAAAATTTAATAATAAATGAGCCTTTTTTAGAATTTGAATTAGGAAATTTAGAGCGTTGTTATATATTAAGCTCTAATAAAAATTATTCTTATAAAGACTTTATTAAAATAAGGCTTAATTTTTTAGATTATGAAGAATTTATTTCATTTTCAAAGAAAAATTATAGCCCTAGTGAGCATTTATCAAATTATTTATTATTAGGGCAAAATCCTGCCAATGTGGATTTAGACCCACTTAACGCTGCTTTAAATACTCAAGCTATTTTAAAACAACATTTAAGCGAAAACGAAATAATCACTCTTAAAGAATTAGCTTTAAAAATAGGCGTTCAAACAAGTATTTTAAGTCTTTTTAGTGAGTTTTTAAAACATAAAAAAATAGCAAAAAATGATTTTTTTAAATGCGTTTATTCTTTAGAAGATAGATTTTTATTGCATTGGGTAAAGCATATTAAAAAAAATCTAAAAAAGCCTTATTTTTATGATTTTTCAATGAAAAACTCACTTAGTTTTAAAAAGGATTTTTCTAAAACTTATGAGAATTTAATAGCTAATGAACTTTTGATGGTTTATGATGAGATTTTTTATGATGATGATATAAATTTTATTATTAGTTCGGCTAGTTTAGGAATACTATGCGAAGCTTTTACTAATAAAGATTTTATAAAACTAAAAAGCAAAAAATTAAGCAAAAAAGCCAAAGAATTAGGGCTTAAAAATATCTTAGTTTTATCATTAAACGAGCAATTTAATTTCGTTAATGATGAAATTAGATTTATAGGACTTACTTTAAATACTTGGCTAATTTCAAAGGAATTAAATGATTGGGATTGATGAAGCTGGGCGTGGAGCGTTTGCGGGTCCATTAGTGCTTGCAGCTTGTAAGCTAAAAATAAATATAAACGAATTAAATGATAGTAAAAAACTAAGTGCAAAAAGGCGTGAGAATTTGTATGAGATAATTAAGCAAAACTCTGATTATTTAGTAGTTTTTGTTGATAATGAATATATAGATTTAAATGGAATTAGAGCGGCTTATCAAAAAGCTTTAGGAGAAATTATAGAACATTTTGAAAAAGATGAATTATTATTTGATGGTAATACTGATTATGGAATGGGTATAAAAACTCTAATAAATGCTGATGAGATAGAGCCTTGCGTTATGGCTGCTAGTATTTTAGCTAAGGTTAGTAGGGATAATTTTATGGCTAATTTAGATGATAATTTATATGATTTTAAATCTCATAAAGGCTATGGAACCAAAACTCACATAGAAGCTATTAAAATTCACGGCTTAAGTTTATTACATAGAAGGAGCTTTTGTGCTAAATATAGTAGATGATTATTTAGCTACTGCTAAGGGTAAAGAGCTTTTAAAGGCTTTAGATTACGAATATGAAAATAATATAATTTATCCACAAAAAAAGGATTTATTTAAAGCCTTTAAATTATGTGAAATTCCAAAAGTAGTGATTATAGGACAAGACCCATATCACGATGGAAGTGCTGATGGTTTAGCGTTTTCATCTAGTATTAAAATTCCACCTAGTTTAAGAAATATTTTTAAAGAAATCTTAAATGATTATCCAAATGAAGCTGTATTTTTACAAAGTGATTTGAGCTATTTAGCAAGACAAGGCGTGGCATTATTAAATGCAAGTTTAAGCGTGCAAAAGAGCAAACCTAATTCTCACAAGCATTTATGGGAAGATTTTTTTCTTTATGGTATACAAAGGATTAGTAATGATTATGATAATTTAGTCTTTATGTTGTGGGGGAGTTTTGCAAATAATTATGCAAAATATATTGATACTAAAAGGCATTTAATATTAAGCTCGGCTCATCCAAGCCCACTTGCAAGGGGTAAATTTTTTAACAATCAACATTTTTTAAAGTGTAATGAATACTTAAAATCAAAAAATAAAAGCCTAATTAATTGGCTAGAATAGTTTTTAATAATGCTTAATTTATTAATCTTTTGTATAATGTAAGTTTTTTCAAAAAGGAGCAAAAATGGCAGATTTAGATAAAGAATTAGAGGTTTTGTTTAAGGACAATACAGATGATTATTTAACTTATGAGATGATAGTTAAGTTATTTAAAAAAGCTCCAACAGCAGCAAATATAAAGACTATTAAGAATTTAGTAAAAGAATATAATGTAAATCTTCTAAGCTCGGCAGAAATTGCTAAAATGAGAAATCTAAAAGAAGCAAAAGAAAGAGCAAAACAAAGAGAATTATTAAGAGAAAATGAATTAGAAGGCGATTTAAGCAAAGATTATGATTTAAGTGAAATTAGTAGAAGTGAAAGCCCTGTTAGAATGTATTTAAGAGAGATGGGGCAGATTGATTTGCTTAGCAAAGAAGAAGAAGTTGAAATAAGCAAAAGAATTGAACTTGGCGAAGATATTATAATTGACGCTTTTTGTAGCGTTCCTTATCTAATTGATTTTATATTAGACTATAAAGATGCTTTAATTAATCGCGAGCGTCGTGTGAAAGAATTGTTTAAGAATTTTGATAATGATGAAGATGAAAATGAAGAAGATTTAGAAGAAGATGAATTAGATGATAGCGATGAAGAAAGAAAGCCTGTAAAATCTTTAAAAGAAGATAAAAGAGCAATTAAAGTAATTGAAAGCTTTAAAGCTTTAGAAAAGGCAAAAAAAGAATGGTTAAAAAGCTCACATAAAGAGCAACTTAGCAAAGATGAATTGCAAAATCATATAAATATTGCTTTCAAAAAGAATATTTTAAAAGAAAAATTATTAGCTTTAGGGCCAACTTCTAAACTAATTAATGAAATCGTAAAATCTATGGAAACGGTTTTAAAAAGTGATGTAGATTTTGATAAAGAATTAAAACGCTTAGAATATCGTTTGCCTATGTTTAGTGATGAATTAAAAGAAAGACATAAAAAAATCTTAGATAATATTACCAATTTAAGTAAAGAAGAAATCACAGAATTAGCTTTAGAAAATACTATGGTTAGCACTTATATGGAGATTAAAAAACTATTCCAGACAAAAGAAGCTAGTGAAAATTGCTTTGATATGGATAAAGAAAGATTAAAAGAGATTTTAGAGCAAATCAAGCGTGGTAAAAATATTAGCGATACTGCAAAAGGTAAGATGGCTAGGTCAAACTTAAGATTAGTTGTAAGTATTGCTAAACGCTATACTAATCGTGGTTTAGCATTTCTTGACCTTATTCAAGAAGGAAATATCGGTCTTATGAAAGCGGTTGATAAGTTTGAATATAAGCGTGGATATAAATTCTCAACTTATGCTACTTGGTGGATTAGACAAGCAATTAGCCGTGCGGTAGCTGATCAAGCAAGGACAATTAGAATTCCAATCCATATGATTGATACGATTAATAAAATTAATAAATTTAGTAAAAAGCGTGTTCAAGAATGTGGAAAAGAGCCTACAATTGATGAAATTGCTAAAGAAATAGGTATGAGTGAAGATAAGGTTAAGCAAGTTATGAAAATAGCAAAAGAACCTGTAAGTCTTGACGCACCTGTTGGAAGTGATGATGATGGAAGATTTGGTGATAGTGTAGAAGATAGAAGCAGTATTAGTCCGCTTGAGCATATTTTAAAAGAAGATTTAAAAGAGCAAATAAATGGAGTTTTAGAGCAACTTAATGAAAGGGAAAAAACCGTTATTAAACTTCGTTTTGGACTAACTGATGATGAGAGTGATAGAACTCTTGAAGAGATAGGAAGTGAGTTAAAAATCACTCGTGAGCGTGTAAGACAAATAGAAAGCACAGCTATTAAAAAACTTAAATTCCCTAAATACGGAAAACAATTAAAAGGAGCAAGTTCGTGAAAAAATATGAAATATTTAATGTAAATTGCTCTCATTGTGTTAAAAAAATTAAAGATAATTTAGAAGATGAGTTTAATAATATTACTTTTAGTGATGATTTAAAAACAATTGTCATTGATTGCGATGATAAAGATTATCTTAGCAAATGCTTAGAAGAACTTGGCTTTAAATTAGGCAAAGAGATTTGAATTTCAAAAGGCTTTTTAAAAATTATTATTAAAAAGCCTTTTTATAGCGGTAGAATTTATAAAGCAAAAAAACAATCAATTTTATTTTAATATTAGTTAAGATTATAAGCTAAATAACGATTTGAGATTAAATCTAGGTTATGAAAGAATTTTCGGTGCTGATTTTAATATTAACAATCAATTTAATATAGCTATAAGATATATTCTAAAATATTTTTAGCATTGCTATGGATTAATATTAAATATTTTTTATTACTAAACGAAACAATATAATTATAAATCATAAAATAATATTAATAATTTTATAAAGCTTGAGTTATAATGCAAAAATTATTTTATAAATAATATTAATTTATTTGAATATATTTATAGGTTGTTTAGATGAGATTATCAAATACTAATATTACTAAGCCTATTTTGAATGTTGTGTGTAAAGATATTAGAGCTTTAAACCAAGTTGTTTTTAATCAAGCAGAGCAAGTAAAGGCTACTGATGTAAAAAGCATATATAATACCGAGTATAAAACTAATAAAAATGATTTTTACAATACTTATTTTTCTTTTAATCAAAAAACAATAGGATTTGATTTAAGCAATAAAAATCGTGAAAAATTACAAGAATTTTTTAATGAAGATAATTTTAAATATTTTGATGATAAATTGATTTTGCAAAAAGACGCTGCTTCTTATGTTGGTTCTTGGTTTAATTATGTTGCTTTTAAGCAAAACTATTTAAATGCAGATATTAATAAAAATGGTGTTTTAAATAAAACTGAAATGTTAGATATAAAACTTCAATTTCCAAATAGCAATGTTTTTACTAATATTAGTAAAACTGATATAGATTGTCTGGAGCTTTTAGGAGAATTGCAAAACTATACAAGTATTAGTAATATGATGAATTATTATATTCAAGATGATAAAAATTATGATTTAGCAATAACAGGTCTAGAGAAAAACGGAGTAGCTGGGATTAATTATGTAGTAGAAATAATTATGAATAATATTGATAAAAATAAATTGCAACAAAGTATTGCTAAAGCAACTCAAGAAGATATTAAAAGACAAAGCGATTTAGCCAATGCTCTTATAAAAATAAATAACGATGATTATAGTAAGCTTAGTGAAGATGAGAAAAAAATCTTAAATTCTTTAAATATAGAAATTAATCTAATAAATATAATAGGTGAAGATAAAATAAATGAATTGGTTAAAAATAATAAATTAGATGATTTTATAGATTTTACTAAAGACTTTTTAGAAGAATTAAATAATATAAAATTAATTAATATTAAGGTTTAAAATATTTTTTTAATTTAATGTTACTAAAAGTTACAATTTATCAAGATATTAAATAAAATAGTAATAGTATTAAATAAAATCAAATTATAATAATTCAAATCAATTTTAATATATTTAATTTCACAAAAATACTAGTTCGTATCATAAGTTTTGGTATTTTAAGATAGCTTTTTTGTAAGTATTCTAAGAGATATTAAAGACCAATTAATTGTGGTTATAGCTATAAATATCGCAAGTATATGTGTATGAATTATTGATTTAACGGCAGACTTTATTGCCGTTATGTTTTTAAATATTTAATTAAAGTAATAAACATTAAGGATTATTTATGAAACACTATATTAACAATACTTCTAACACTCCAATTATGTGGCAAGATAATATTGCTAAAAAAGAGTTAAGCACACAAGAACTAGCAAGTATAAATGCTAGTATAAAGAGCAATTCTTTTAGCGTTAAAACAAATAGAGCACAAGATTATAATACTTATTTTAAATTTGGTAATGAAAACATTGGAGTGAAATTAAATGAAGCTAGTATTGAAAAATTAAAAGATTTTTTTGATGAAGATAATTTCATTAAAACTAATAAAGGAATTATTTTAGATAAAGATGCAGCTTCTTATGTCGCTGGATGGTTTAGTGATATTGCATATAAACAAAAATTTCTTGAATCAGATATTGACAATAACGGAGAATTAACTCACAAAGAAGCAAGGAATACATTAAGTGGATTTGATGAAGATGCAGTTCTTATAAGCGATGAAAAAACCAAAGAAAAATATATAGTTTCAAATTCTATTACAAAAACTTATAAGAAAAGTGATTTTTTACCAAAAAATGATGGTTATTATTCAGATATTTCAAATTCTATCAATGATGCTATAAAAGATGATAAAAATCTTGATGGTATTATTACATTTGGTGAGTTTATGGATGTAGGTGAAAAGGGATATTTTGAAGATTTTATGAGCGAAAGTGGCTCTAGTGCTCCTGCAATTAGCCTTGATGATTTGATAAATGGACTTACTAAGCATTCTAGGCAGCTTGCCGAAAAAGCTGAAGAAAAATTAACTGAAGTAATAGCCAAGATTAAAAAGCTTGGAGTTGATAAGTTAGACCAAAGTGATAAAGATGTATTAATTCAACTAGGAATTGACCCTGCACCTTATGAGAGTGAATTTAAATTAAAACAGATTATAAGTGATAAACTAAATATAAGTCCTGATAAAGTAGAAAGCCTAGCAAGTGAAAATAAATTAGATGATTTTGTAAATTTTAGTGGAAATTTTGCAATAACTCTTAGTGAAACAAAATTACTTGATATAAAAGCTTAATTTCTAATTTAAATTCTTTGTAATAAAATGGGCTAGTTTAGGGTAATAAACATTAAGGAACTTTATGAAAATAGATATCTCGCAAGTAAAAAATACTGCTATTGCTAGGAAAAGTGATATAAAAATTAAAGAATTAAACACTCTTGATATAAATAAATTAAATGCAAGTATTAATTCAAATTCTTTTAGCTTTAAGACAAATAAAGAGCAAGATTACAATGTATTTTTTAGACTTGATAAAGATAATATCGGGGTAAAGCTTAGTGAAAATAATATTAATAGATTAAAAGAATTTTTTAATGAAGATAATTTTATTGATACTAATAAAGGAATTATTTTAGATAAAGACGCAGCGTCTTATGTAGTGGGTTGGTTTGCTGATACGGCATATACAAGAAATTATCTTGCAGCCGATAAAGATAATGATGGAGAAATTACGGCTTTAGAAGCTTGGAATTTGTTTGACTTAGTTAATGTAAATTATGAATTATTACAAGATAAAAATAAAGAATATTTCCTAAAGGCAACAAATATAGATGAAACTTATGATTCAAATAGAATAGCTCATAGTATTGAAGGTAAGTCTGATTTAAGTGAGGCATTAGATATTATAATTGATATGGACAAAGACTTAGATGGCAAAGTTACAGCGGGTGAATATTGGAATGTGGAAGATAAAGATTATATAAATGAGTTTGGGATTGTATATGATGATGAAAATCACTCTTTTATGAGTATTCCACATAAAAAAATTAAATTTAATATAGCAGAAGAAGAGCTTAAGAGATTAAAAGAACAAATTAAACTTAATAATATAATTGCAAAACTTAAAAAATCACAATCTTTAGATAATAACGAAAAAGAAATATTACAAAAATTTAATATCCAAAACATAAGTAATGAATTAAAAATAAGTGAAGATAAATTAAAAGATTTAATAAGTAGTGATAAGCTAGGAGATTTTATAGATTTTACGAAAGAATTTAAAAAAGATTTAAGCGATACAAGATTAATTGATATTAAGGTTTGATTTTTTATTTTTAATTAATTATTACTAAAAGTTACAATATATCAAAATATTAAATAAAATAATAATAGTATTAATTAAAATCAAATTATAATAATTCAAATCATTAATGAAAGTAGATTTTCAATGAAAAAAAGCAGTTTTAGCTATTTTAGCTTTTATGACGAATGTAAGTGCGTATTCTTGGTATAGTTATACAAATGGTTATAGCTTTCTTACTTGGTCAGGTGCTTGGGGTTCAGCTTTTAATTCTTCAGCAAGAGATAGAGTAATGCCACAAAAAGAAGGCTGGAAACCACCTAGATTACCAAAATATTAAAATATAAATTAATATACTTTTACTAAATTACTTTAGTAAAAGTATTAAGGAAAACTTATGAAAATAGATATCTCGCAAGTAAAAAATATAGCAATGTCTTGGGCTGATAATGTTAAAACTAAAGAATTAAATACTAAAGATATTAGCAATTTAAAAGATAATATAAATAAAAATAATTTTGAGATTAAGACAAATAAAGAGCAAAATTACAATGTATTTTTTAAATTTGATGAAAGC
>NZ_JACGAX010000024.1:0-27253 GCF_020138145.1 Campylobacter sp. RM9334 | reverse complement strand
GCAAGTTTTGTGCATAGACAATTATCAAAGCAACAATTATTAAAACGTTTTGGTCCTATTGATTTAAATATTCAAAATGAAAATATTAATAATGACAATAAAATTAAATTTAAAAAAGAACCTATACAACCAATTGCAAAAACAAGTAATTTATGGCAAGAATATATTCAATATGAAAGTGAAAATAAAAGCAAATTAGATTATAATTTATCGCAAATTAAAATTAAAAGAGAAAAAATTAAAAAATCTTTTAAAGGTTGCAATAAATTTACATTTTATAAATTAAAAAAAGAATTAGAAGATTTAAACCAAGAACAAAAAAATACATACAAAAAGCATAAAAAAATATCTTGGAAAGATTTTTTAATCTCAAAAGCACTTGAAAATAATGAAGAAGCTATTAAAATTTTATCTAAAAAACAAATAATACCGGATAAAGACGACAATACTATTAGTTCAGAATTAAATAATAGAAAGGTTTTTAAAGATATAAAATGTATTAGCAATGATGGTTTTATTGTATATGAAAATAAGCAAAGTAAAATGATAGATAAAGGAGATTTTTTAAAACTTAAAGTAGATATTAAAGATAAAGATTTTATTTTAGATTCTCTTTTAAAATCAATGGAGAGATTTGGGCGTGTTTTAGATATTAATGGTAGTGATGATTTTAAAAAAATAATATTAGATGTAGCAAATGAATATAATTTAGATATTGAATTTAAAGACATAGCTATGGATAAAATACATAAATCAAATCAAAGTCATAAACAAATTTTAAAAACTAAAAATACATTACTAAGAATAGTTGATTTGCAAATTAAAAACATAAATAAAAATGATAGTATTGATAATAACAAGAAGGAAAAAATAATCAAATCATTTAATAAAACAAAGGAAAAATTATTAAATAATAATGCAACTTTTTTTGCTGGAGAATTTAAAAAACTTGGTTTTGATTATAATGATATAGATTCTTTTGAAACCTATGAAGTTAATATACAAATTGATGGATTTAAAGTTAATGATATAAATAACAATGGTTTAAAAGCTATGAACAATTATTTATTAAACAATATAAAAGATAAAGAAGAATTCAAAAAAATTAATAAGTTTGTAAGTATTTTTGAAAAATTAGATAAAATCGTAGATGTTGCTAAAGGTTTTTATGAAAATAAAAAAGTTGATGTTGATGAATTTATAAATAAATATAATATGCAACTTGAAAAATTAGATAAAAAAGCTAATGCAATTAAATTAGATAGTGAATTAAATATAAAAATTATTGATGATATGTATCATAAACTAAAAAAACAATCTAAATATGATTTAAAAGTTGAAATCATAGAAAGTAATGATATAAATTTCAATGATTTTTAAAGGATATATATGAAAAATAAATTAAGTTTTAAAGAACAAGTGGAATTTTTTAATAATAAAAATATAATAATTGATATTAATAATGTAGGAGATAATATAAACCAAACAGAAGTGTTTAAAATTTTAAAAGAAAGAAATTATTTTTTTAAATTTAAAACTTTTAATAAGTGTTATGAAAAAAATAATAATGGTGTATATAAAAATTTAGATTTTAAGTCTTTACATAGGTTTGGTATTTTAGATACAAGTTTTAGGTCATTAGTATTGGAGTTATCTCTTATATGTGAACATTTATTAAAAACAAAAATTAATTATTTATGTACTACTAATAATCAAGATGATGGTTATATTAGTGTGAAAGATTTTTTAAATAACTATGTGCCGAATGAATTAAAAAGATATTATAATGGTAAAAAAAACTATTACACCGAATCTTTTATGACAAAATATAGTTCTAATTTTGCAGTATGGAATCTTTTGGAAATTTTAACATTTAGTGAAACATTAGATTTTTATAATTTTTATATAAATAAATATTATAAAGGTAAGGATTTAAAACAATTGATACTTAATGAGTTATATGCAATTAAGAATTTAAGAAATGCTGCAGCACATAATAATTGCATTTTATATTTATTGGGAGATAATTTACAAAAATTAGGAAATAAATATACAGATAGCAATAATCAACAATCTAAAGGATATTCATATAATATAAAATATATTTTATATAAAAATAATATGAATGATGATTTGGGTAGAGAATTTTTATTACACGATTTTTTATGTTTAGTATATGTTTTTAATAAATTATGTCCTAAAGGTAAATTAAAAAAACTTGGTAAAAAGTCAATAAAAAATTTCTTTATAAAGTGTGAAAAAAAAGTATGGTTTAAGATTCCTAGAATTGTAAAATATAAATATTTATTTATCAAAAAAGCAACTAGAATAATACTAAAATAGAACCACATATCTTCTGTATGTGGTTCAGGCTAGAAGCCTTTGTTCTTTCCAAGTACTGTAATTATATACTTAAAAAGGTAAATATATCTTATTTTAAATTTAATGAATCAAAATAAGTTTTAAAAAATGTTGGATTTTCTATGATAGCTCTAAATTTTCTTCCAGTAGTTGATAAATTATCAGTTGTTTTTAAATTATCACATAAAGTAGCAAAATTATTAATTTTATTATTTTTTATATATTCTAAAACACTTTTATAGACTTTATTCTCCATTCTGCTCTCCTTTTATTATTTCTTAGCTATATTACATTATTCTTTTACAAATAATTTAAATCTAATATAAGCACTTCTACCCATTTTATGTTTGGCTGCTTCTTGTGTTAATTCAGCAGCTTCTTCTTCCGTTAAATGGAAAAGCACACTTTTTGTTCTTTTTGGAGTTTCATTTATATTATTAATATTAGAAGTTTCGCCCCTAGCAGCATTTATAAAATCATTTTCGCTTAGTTTTTTAAATCCCATTTTTTATCCTTTTATAAATTTTTTTGTTTTTTCTAATAATTCTTGATAAAATTGTTCAAAGTCTTCACTTGCTTTAGAATTATCAAATTCATTTATGCTTTTACCTTCAATAACAGCTTTTCTATATGCTTGTCTTTCATAAATTACACTATCAAGTAAATATATATCGCTAATATTTTTTTCATCTTGTAAGTCTTTTATATAGTTTTGTAAATTTTGTAAATCTTTTTGCAAAAACGGATTAGGAGAAACTCTATTAGTTACTACAAAAACTAATAGATTGTGATTAAATTCTTTTGCTTCTATTATTAGTTCAAACATATGATATAAAACACTTACATCGTATTGGCTTGGTAGTGTCGGAATAATAACTATGTTAGAATTTAAAATTGCTTTTCTCATTTCTTTACTATCACGACCACCAGTATCAATAATAACTGAATCAAATTTATCTTTCATAAGTTTTATTTCATCTCCTAAACTTACACCAGTTTTACATACATTACTAAATATAGGCTTTAGATTGTTTTGACTTCTCATATCTGAAAATACTTCAGTTGATTTTTGTGGGTCAGCATCAATTAATAAAACACTATCACCATCCAAAGCAAGTCTAGCAGCTAAATTGACAGCTAATGTTGTTTTACCACTGCCACCTTTTTCATTGATAATAGAAACTACCATTATTGTCTCCTTTTTTTAAAATTTTCATATAGGTAGTAAAAACTAAAATTATACATTTTCTTAATTACGATAATTATATATAAATAAGCTTAATATTATATAAAATATATATAAAAATTATATCAAATATATATTAAAATTATATTATAGTAATATGCCTATAATTAGTCCAATAAGTAAAAATATAATCTGACCTATTACAAAAGCTATAAAAATATTCTTTTTATTACAGTCTATATTTTTTTCATTTTGGTGTTGGTTAGAATTTGAATTAGGAATTTTATTTAATTTTAGTTCTTGTAAAATTTGATGATGTTTTTTAAACTCTTCTTGAATATCACTTATTAAACTTTGTTTATAGCTTTCTAAATCAACTTTATTTTTTATTTTCACCCTTTCAAGTTGTTTTATATAATCATCAAACATAAGTTCGTTAGCTGTAATGATTGCAAAAATAGGGTCATTTTCATCTAGTATTAAATGATGTTTTTTTGCTATCTCATCTATAATTTGTTTTTTATCCATTTTTTACTTTTCTTACTATACCTACATATTAATCAAAATTATATAAATTTTCCAAATTTAGTTTTCTTTCCAAACCTAAATATTTATTAATGGTTGCAATATTAACTTTAGGTTTTAAATCACTATTATAAATTTCAACTTGATTAAACATACCAGTTTTTTTATCTAAAATCCTTGAATATATTTTCATATTATCAACTAAGCCTGATTTTTGAACTTCTTTAATATTATTTGCCAGATTATCAACTACTATATCGTGATGAACTTTATCTGTAAATCTAGCTTCATTTGGATTTGTTTCTAACATTTTTTCATATCTTTCAAGACAAGATTTCCAACTAATATCTTTATGGCAAGTTTGAATTAATACATTTGTGTTATAACCATTATCTTTAAATAATTTTAGTGTTTTAATCGGTGTAGTAGCGGTTCTAAAAGTTCCTTCAATTACTATATTTAATTTATTTTTGATAGCTTTATCTAAAATCATTTCAGTAATCATTCCTGCAAATTCAGCAGTGTGTTTAGGCGAATCTTTGCCATAAGTAGCTTGTAAATTAGCATAATTTGGATGATATTTTCTATAATCATCTCCATTTATTACGATAACATTGCTATTAAGCTCTTGTTCAATAAGCTTGATTAGTTTTGATTTACCAGCACCAGGCTGACCACCTAGAACAAATGCTTTATAATTATTAACGGGTGTAATATAATCTTTTTTTACATCGGACCATATTACATTAAAAATATTCTCATCAATTTTCATATTTTAGCCTTATTTTTTTTACTTGTTCTTTGGTGCTTTCGTAATCTATATCTTCTTCATCAGTAGAGTATAACCATTGTTTTATTTCGTACATTTTATTTAAATCATCTTGAGCTTCTTTTGTATCTCTATTTTTAATCAAATATCCAAATGTTGCATATTCTAATAAAACATCTTTTTCCATAATTGTTGCCATTTTTTCTCCTTATTATTTTTTCGCATAGGTAGTAAAACTAGATCTATGCGTTTTTCTAACTTTTTAATGATTTCAAATGCTAAGATTTAAAATTATGTTATTATATATAATTTATATAAATATTATATAAAAATAATATTAAAATGTTATTATTTTTATAAGTTTTTTTATATTATTTTCATATTGTTTTACAATACCAAAATATCTACTATCATAACTTCTTATATGTTCTCCTAAAGCAATAAATTCATTATCTTTTAAAATAGTTTTTAATTGATTAAAGTGTAACGGCTGGTTAAAGGTATCGTATTTAAATATTTTTGTATTTGTTTGTAAAATATTATTGATATAAACGCCATTAGAATTAATTTCAATCAAATCTCCTTTAGTAGCTGCAATCTTTTTTATAAGATATTCATTTATAGTAGGAACTTTTAACATAACCAAATCTCCTTTAACTAATGGTCCATCTACTTTTTTATATAAGCCTAAGGGCATTGATTTTGTTGTATTAATAACTAAACCAAAAGAAAAAAATAAAGGAATAACTATTAAAACAAATGCAGCTAAGCTAAGTATTAGATATTTAATTATTTTCGTTATTGATTTACAAATATTTTTCATTTTTTAAATTATTTATATAAATTATATATATTTTTTATATAAAAATAATATAATTTATATATTAATATCCTATTCCTTGCGATTGCTCTTTCTCAAGGTTTTGTTTAAAGCTTTTTAAATTAACCTTAATAAGGGTTTCAAGTTTTTTATAATCACAATCCATAGCTTTTATACTGGCATCTATCATTTTGTCTTTATCAATTAACCTTAGGTCCAATTTATACCCTGTGTTTTGAACTAATTGATTTATAAATATTTTTTGGGTTCTTCCGTTGCCTTCTCTAAATGGATGTAAGGCATTTAAATCTCCAATAAATTCAGCTAAATTTTTTGCTAGTTCATCAATGCTTTTACAGTTTTTAAAATAGTTTTGTTTTTCTAAATTAGAAAAAATACGATTCACTTCATTTGGTATAAATTGCCCATTGCAAAACATACTATCTCCTTTAAATATAGGTTCTAATAAATTAAGTTCAAATCTATCTTCGTTACAAGTTCTTCAAAACTTAATTTATTTTCTTTCATAATCAACATAACCTTTTTCTTTATATTCTGCTAAAACTTCATCAACACTTAAGCCATAAACAGTTTGCTTTAACATCATAATAATATCTAATTCATCAGCGTATGAATTTTCTATTGCGTGGCTACCTATAATGCCTTTTATATCTTCATAGTCTTCTTTACTCACATCGTTTTTATATCTTTTTAAAATTTCTAAGCTTTCTTTTAGCGAATTTGACTCTTATAATTTTTCATTTTTTTCTCCTTTTTTAATTTTAAAGAATTATATCAAAATAAACTTAAAATAATATAAGATTTATATATTTTTTATATAAATTTTATATATAAAAAATATAAATTATATATAACTATAATATAATTTTAATTTGTTCAAATACTTTATCTCTAAATATTTTTAGTCTTTGTTTTGACATAAGTGAAAAGCTCTTATCTTTTAAACTTTCATCAAAAGTTAGATTTTTTGAAGTTAGTTCTAAAAGGTCCTTTCCGTAAGTATCTTTGCTAAATTGTTTTAAATATATTAATGCGTTTATTTTTTCTTTTATGGCGTTATATTCTTGAGTGTTTTCAAAATCACGTAAAGAACCGTGATATTCATTACACCAAACAATAAAATTACAATTAAAATTATTTGCTAACTGAACTAAGCCTAAAATTGTATCATCTTGAGCTTGCCCGCCAACTATTGGAACGTGAAAATATATTTCTATTTTTTCATTTTTTAACATAGAAATTATTTCATTTTCTTTTAGGTAATCAATTAATGGGATAAATGTTGTAGCACCTGAATCTATAATATAGTTTTTCTTTTCTTTAGAATATGCTAGTTCAATTATCTTATCAAATTCTCTTACATTAAATTTACCATCATCATCTATTAGTTTTAAAAAACTTGCATCTAATGCTTTGATATTGCATAGTGTAGTGTTGTTTGGGTCAGTATCTATTGCTAATATACTTTCTTTATTATGTAAAAAATATTGGCATAATAAAGAGCTTATAAAACTTTTTCCTATACCGCCTTTACCATTTAAAATAAAATGAATTTTAGTCATTGTTAATTTTCTCCTTTTTACTGTTCGCACAGGTAATAAAATTAGAACTATGCGTGTTTTTATATATTGTTTAATTGTTCTGAATACTCAACTTTTGACCTATCGCTAAACACTGGATCTTTAAAATATAACATTTGTTTCCCATAAATTGCAGGTTTGCCTGAAATGAAAATTAACATATCTCCTGGCTCAATTATTAATTCATTTTTGTCTTTTTTAGCTGATGGAATCCTCATACATTCATCAGGCGTTATTAATGGTCTTTGAACTTCCTGCATTGTTTCACTTACATTATCTAAAACTGCTTGAAGTTTTTTGCCGCTGCTAGTGATTGAACGCTTAATGATGGTAGTAGTTCCTGACATTTCTGAAAGTAGTTTTGCTGTGTGTATATTATTAGGTGCAAATGCAATTCTAACGTGACAATTTGAAGTTATACTTTCTTTATCTGTGTATAAATTATATAATTGTTGAAGATCTTGTATAATACCATAAAACTTAATTCTATATCCTGCCCAATAAGCCAAGCCTTCTTCTAAGGTCGCAATTTTACCTACACTAGTCAGCTCATCTCCCATAAACAATAATCTGTGTTTATATGTTTTTTCTTCACCTAATTTTACATCAGTTAAGGTCCTAAAAATTTGATTAATAATTAAATTAAATAGCGGCTTTAATCTATCTTTATCTGAAGGTGGAATAATTAAATATAAACTTACTGGTTTATCGCTATTCATAAGCTCATTGATTTTAAAATCGCTTTTAGCTGTATTTTTTGCCAAAATAGGGTCTATATATAAATTTAAGCTTTCACTTGTAGTTCCTATAACTCCTGACAATTCTTGACTTGCTTTATTTTTCATAGCTCTTGCTATACTTTGTATTATTTCATTTGTATCATCTCTTGCAATATCACATTCAAGCATTTCTTCAAGTATTTCATCTATACTCATTTTAGGATCGTTTAAGAATTTATAAATATCTGTAAGATTAGGGATATTGTTATTTTTATTTTTTGCAATATGTAAAGAATAAAGTATTAAAGCAACTAAAAAATTTTTTGCTTCACTTCTAAAATAACCTGTTGAACTACTTGTTTTTTCATCTGGAGTATCCCCTTTATAAATTATATTAATAGCTATGTTTTGAGTATCTTTTATTTCAAAATCTGTATTAATTCTAATTTCTTCTAGTATATTAAATCTTATTGAGCCATTAGGGTTTGATGGGTCAAATTTAAGTATTTTATTATTTGCATATTTTTGTCTCCAACCTGCTGTAAAGTTAAAAAGTTCTGATTTAATATCTAAAATAATTGCACTTTCTTCCCAAGCAAGTAATGTTGGCAATATTAAGCTAACACCTTTACCGCTTCTTGTTGGAGCAAAACATAAAATATGTTCTGGACCATTGTGTCTTAAGTAATGTAAAGTGTTTTTATATTGATAACCACCAATATAAACGCCTTGGTTTGTATTTAAAACACCTGTTTCTTTGATTTCATCTAAACTAGCCCAATGTGCAGAGCCGTGAAGGTCTTTAATAGCTTTTGATTTTCTTGAATAGGCTATTTTAATTATTACAAAAAATAAAAATGCTAAAGCAATTAAAGAACACATAATTAAATAAAATTTTCTAAAAAAATCAGGATAATTTGAACTATATTTTATACTCCAAAAAATCCAAGAAAAAGGATTGTATAAATCATAAGCAAGGGTTTCTCCAAGAGCAGGAGAATAATTAAAAGTCCCTGCTAGATATTGTGTTCCAATAGAACTTATTATTATAATTGCTATAACTACTCCAAAAAAAGCAAATAAAAAAACTATAAATTGATTTTTATCTTTATTCATATTAATATCCTATGCCAATATCTTTTGTGATATTAATTTGTTTATTAATAGCTTTGTCTTTACTTTGTGAATTTGCACTTAATGCTTTTTCTGTTGTTAATTGTTTAGCTAATTGTTCTTTTATTTGTTTAGTTACTTCTAATAATTTCCTAGAACGCATTAAATCATTAAAATCACTATAACCTTTTTGAATTTCTTCTTTTGTAAATTGTGGCAATACAATTTTAATATCTTTGTATTTATTTTTAATATCGTAAGCTTTTGTTTTTCCTACGTTTGGTTTATTTTCTAGTTCTTTTTTAATATCATTGTCAGCTGCTATTGTAATCTGTATTTTTGGGTATTTTTCTTTAATATTAGCAATGACAACTTCAAGATTTCCAGCATCAACTGCCATAACTGTTGTTTTTTTTGTAGCTTCATAAACACTAGCAGCAGTTGCAAAACCTTCACAAACAAAAATTTCATTTACATTATTAAGATTTTTTGCTCCAATAATAAAAAAATTACCAGTTTTTTTTGATGGATATTCTATGTTTTGTTCTTTTTCTTCTTTAGTTCTAATTAATCCAATCATTTTATCGCCATTGGAAAAAATTCTTTGAGAAGTCCAATGTTTGCCTTCAATATCACTTAATGGTATTAATAGATTTCCGAATTCATCTTGTTTTAAATAATAATTTTTTTCTAAACCTTTATTTTGTAAATAGGGGTGTTTGTCATAAGCCCATTTAGCATTGTTGTATTCTTCTTGTGCTTTTAATGCACTAGCTTCTTGTTTTTCTAACAATTCTTCTTCTCTAGCTAAATTTATATTAGTATTTTTTTCTTTTTGGATTTGTATTTCTTGTGTTTTATCTTTTGTTTGGTTTAAACTTAACGAGCTTTTCCAATTTTCTTTATATCCAGTTTTAAAATTTTGAATATGTCCTGCAGGATGGGCATTTAAAAATCCTACATAAGCCCCACTAAGATTTCTACCTTTATCATCATAAGTTCTTACTCTACGTAATTTTCCATCCATTATAGGTTCATTTACATCGAGTCCTGCATCATTTAATGCTTTTGTAAATTCTGCTTTTACTTCATCTTCATTAATTTGTATTTGCGGTTTTTGTTCTTGTTTAGTAAGCCATTTTTCTAATTTGTTTAAATCAGTACCTTTAGCAGCATACCAAGCTTTAGCTTCCTTATCCCACTTTGCACCTAGTTTTTTTGCTTCATCCTTATCTTTATAAGGAACATATAAATAAATTTTTTCTTTTGCAAGTCCTAAATCTTGATTATTCATATTTTGCTCCCTATTTTCTTGTATTATATTTTGTTTAGGTTGTGTATTTTGCTCAATTTCTAATTTTTGTTCTAGCGTAAAGTCTTCTAGAAAATTTACTATTTTTGTTGCATCTGAAGTTGCTCTAAAAATTTCATAAGGCTTATCTTGTAATATACTAACCCAACCATCAATATAAGATAAATGATTACTTGGGTCATAGTCAAGTCCAATTTTTGCACATAATAAAAAACTAGCAATTTCTGCTCTTAATTCTTCTTTAGCATATTCTTTTGTTCCGAAAGGATGGGCTAAATCTCTATTTAATCTATTTTGATGACCACTCCAATGCCCTAACTCGTGTAAAGCTGTTGAATAATATGCAATTTCATCTATGAATGCACTTTTATTTGGTAATGTAATTGTATCTTGAAATGAATTATAAAAAGCTCTTGAACCACCGTGTTTAATATTAGCATTAGATTTATCTAATATCTCTTGTGCTTCTTTAATAACTTTAAAATTATCAATTTTAGGTTTTTGTTTTAATTTTGGTAAATTCTCGCATTGTTCAGCATTAAAAACACTTGCAAAAAATACTTTAGGCGTTTCAAGTTCAATTTCTATTTTTTCAGACCTACCATTTTCATCAAGTATAATATTTCCATTTTCATCTACTTTATCAACCATTTCGCTAAATTGCCAATATTGAATAGAAGTTGATTTTTCGCCTTTTTTAACATAAGCACCTAATTCTTGTGCTTGTTTATATGTAAGCCATCTTGGATCATCATATCCTTGCATCATTAAATTAATTGAATTAATACCATTATAATTTTTATTTGTTTTTGGGTTATATGGCATAATATTATTTAATTCATCCGCTTTCCAAGATTTAATCCAAGGAGCAGTACCATTTTTTAAACTTTCAATTATTTTTTCAGCAGTATTTTGAATAAAATCTTGATTTTTCATAGTTTAACTCTCATCATTATCTATAAAATCATATTCGTTTATAGCATTTTCAACAAATGCACCTAATTCTTCGGCAACTTCAGGGCTAACTTCATAAGCGTAGTTTTCAACTAATTCTAAATCTGTAAATTCTTTCATTTTTTCTCCTTATTATTTTTTCGCATAGGTAGTAAAACTAGAGCTATGCGTTTTTCTAACTTTTTAATGGTTTCAAATGCTTGATTTATTTGTTCTTTTTCGTTTAAATTTTTATCGGTGCTTTTATAAGCAAAATAAGAAATATTATTGAGCTTTTTCATTTTTTAAAGTTTCTAAGTTAAATAAATTAAAAGCAATATTTATTTTGGTATTTGATTTTCTTGCTTCTTCATTTATATTTTTAATATTTAAATTGCTATCATATTTTGCTACATAGCCATTTAAAAAACCATTTGTAATATTTCCTGTATTATATACAGAAAGCGCTTGATTTATTCGTTCTTTTTCGCTTAAATTTTTATCGGTGCTTTCATACGCCAAATAAAAAACATCACTACCAGCTTTTATATTTTTGCAAGTATCTAATAAATCATCAACGCTATAACTTGAAAAGGCTTTAAGCTTTAAATTATTAGAATTAAATTGCATTAAACCTATATCAACACTAGCATTTTTTGATAAGTAATAATTGATTTTTTCTTTGGCTTCTTCTTTTGTTTTTAATATAAATGAGCCTATACCATTAACATTTATTGCGAACTGATTATTATTACTTTCTATCAAAATAATTTTTTGTATTATTTCGGTAGGAACATTTGGATTTTTACATTGTTCTATTAAAGCTATATCAACCATTTAATATCTTTCTAAAGGTTCTAAAATAATATCTTTAGTAACAAAAATATTAAATTTATAACCACTTCTAATTTCTAGCGTTGGTGCTATATTCATATTTTTTCTAATTATTTCAGCTGCTACTTGGCTCATTTGTTCTATTGCTGATGATATTGCTTTATCTTTTGCGGTTTCTTTTTCCCCTGTTGAATTATCGGCAAGTGATACACCAGCAGTAATTGAAGATAATAATATAGCTGAAGCAAAAGTTCTAATGTAATGATTATTAACTTTATCTTTAAAGCCTGTAAGTCCATTTGCGCTTACGCCTTGCATATTATCTAAAATTAAGCTTTGACCATCAGGGAAAATTAACTTATTCCAAGCAACTAACAATCTTGATTGACCCCATAAAATATTAGAAGAATAAGAACCGACAATTTTTGTGCCTTGTGGGATTAACAAATATTTACCTGTAACACTATCATAAACATTTTGTGAAACTTGAGCTAGAACTTGCCCTTGAATTTCTGAATTAATAGAAGTAATTAATACTGCAGGAATTACCCAACCAGCTTTTAATTCATAAGGCGATAGCGCTTTAGTTTTTTTATGTTGGAGATAGCCATTATCTACTTGATTGTCTAAAAAATTACTTGTATTATAATTTTTATCATTAGTTTCAGTATTAAATGAGCCACCAAACATTCCAGCTTGCGCTTTAGCTTGAGCCATAATTTCTTCATCATTGAAATGTAGTGTAGGTTTTGAATTTATATTTACATCACTATTATTAAAATCATAAGAGTAATTGTTTGATTTAGTTTCAATTTGAGTAGGTGCTAAATATGCTTTTTGCTGCATATCTTTTTTAAAGCTTAAATCGTTATCATCTTGATAATTTATTTTATTGAAATTATTGCTTTGTATATTTATTTGCTCTGGTTCTTTTTTAATTAAAAAGTCTTGTTGAATAGGAATAATTTCTTTATTTTGAGCTATTGCATTGTCGCTTGAAATTATTGTAAATGTTGAATTATTTTTAGATTTTTCAAGCTCTTCAATAAAACTTGTAGTGTTTGTGTTATCGATTTGATTTGTTTCTTCTTGTTTAATTATATTATTTTCTATATTTTGCTTTCTAGCAAGTGCTGCATAAAATAATGCAAATAATACCAAAATAACAAAAGCTGCAATAATAATTATTGGAGCTTTAGATATTCTTTTGCTTTGAGTGATTTTATTAGGAGTTGCATTGATTTCTAAGTTGTTACTCATAATTTCTCCTAGTAATCAAAAAAGCTAATACTATTTTTAAAGATTTTATTGTCTTTTACTTTATAAGTTATATTTACTTTGTTTGCATCTATATTTATAGTTACAAAAATATTTTCATCAATTTGAGATATTGAGTAACTTATAAAATTTAAACCTTTAAGAGAATTATCATCGCTAATTGCAAAACCTTCATTTCTTAAAATATCACACAAATGATTGAAAAAATCTTTATTTGCATCACTAGTGCTTAAATATAACGTTGATTGTTTTATATAATTGTTTTTAACAATATCGGCAATATCGTTAATGATAACTTCTTGTTGAATATTGTTATTTAAGTTTAAAGTTGAATTAAAATAATTGTTAGAGTTGCTACAAGCTATAAAAAATAAAGCTATTATGATTAATATTAATTTTTTCATTTTTTCTCCTTTTTAGCAGCTTTTGATAAGTCATAAAGCACATTATTTACTATTTCTTGATTTGCTTTATTTGAATGTTTTTTAATAGTTACCTTTTCTTGTTTTTTACCTACACCAGCAATTAAAACAGCGTTATCAAATAATCTATCTACGATAAAGGTATCGTATTTAAGTCTATAATTTATGATTTCATTTTCTTTACCATTATCTAGCAACATTAATGCAGGAGCTTCATAAAATTTCATATTTTTAGGCATTTGAATATATGTTTTTACACCATCGTTATATACTCTTAAGGGTTTAAAGTTAGCTTTACCTTCAATACTATAATCAAAATCTAAATTGTCAATATTTGATGCAACTACATCATCTTGGAGTTTATAGAAGTTTTTACTATTTGATATTTTCTTCATATCATTTTGGTATTGATTTAATGTTTTGATAATATCATTTTTATAATTAAACGATATCGCAGGCATAAATTTCTTTGCTTCTGAAATTAAATTTAACCTATAAACTCTTTTATTTGTCATAATATTTAGTGTGGTTTGTAAATTTTTGTCGGTTGGCTTTATTATTACGTGTGAAGTAAGATTTGGTTCTTCTCCACTAACACTTAACGAAACAACCCAACGAACACTATCTGCAATTTGAACATCCTTTATAACTTCTCCAGCTTCTAAAACAATATCAGTTAATCTAAGTGGTGCAGTAACTATTGTTGGCATAGATTCGCCAAATAAGAAAACAACTTCGCCATTTTCTCCTAAAGTACTTGTAGTTTTTGCATAAACCCATTTTTGAGCTAATGCTAAATCTTTTTGTTGTTTTGGTGTAAGATTAGCAAAATCTCTTTCATTAAAAGTATTTGCAAATAATAAACTTGTGGTAATTAAACTTAAAAATATTTTATTTTTCATCATATTTCCTTTTTTATAAAATTTTTGAATAATTAATATCGCTAATAAAAATACCTAGTGGATTTTTAATAATTTGTTCTTCAGTTGAAGGAACTATTTGTTTAATTTGAAGTAGTGCCTTATAATTTGTAGTATCAATAATTTCTCCATTTGAACTTACTAAGTTTTCTTCCCATTCAACTTGCCAAGTCTCAACATTTAAAGCTACTATTGATTTAATTTTAACTTTTACATTTTCTTTACCAATTTTATCAAATGGATTATTTGTTTGAAATTCATTATTAACAAATGTAAAAGCTTTTGAATTAGGTTCAATATAGTTATATGTATCAAATATAAATTTCTTTTGAATATCTATATTTCCCCAAATTGAACGCCAAGAAGTAATAAAAGTATTAATGCTATATTTTATAACATTTACATTTTTTAAATCAGTATTTGAGACTATGCCAACACGACTTGTATTGCCTAATTTATCAACTTCAACTATATATGGAACTAATTTGTTTTGTGTTCCTATATAACCTAAAAAAAGCACACATATTAAAGATACAAATACAGAAAGCATTGCTAGTATTTGCCAATTATGTTTTTGTGCGATATAATCTCCATAACGTTCTAGCCATTCTCTTTTAGCATCAAGGTATGGATTATAACTCGTATCTATTTCACTTTTATTTACTTGTTTTTTCTCAAATAGTTTTTTCATTGTTATCCTTTAAAATTTAGTGTATTAATTTGAACTTTTTTTACTACTTCAAATTGATTATCTTTAAAACTTTCAATTATTTCATATTCAACTAATTCATTACAATCGCATTTAAATTTTGTTTCCATATTTGTAATGGTCTTTATAATTTCTTGTTTATATTTTGAAAGTTTTGGAATGTTGTATTTAGCAGCTTGATTTTCTAGTGCTTGATTGTTTTGCAACTCATATTTACCTTGTTTTCTAATAGCAGGTAATACTTCATTAATAACCCATTGCCTAAACATTTTTGCTTTTGGCTTATCTGAACGCATAATTAAAAAATATAATTGTGGCTCGGTTATCATTACTAGTTTTTGTATTCCACCTTTTGTTTTAAAAGGGGTTATGTTTAACATAACCCCTTCAAATTCTCTTTCTATTGACTCTCTTACTTGTCTTGAATCTAATATATTTAAGCTTTTACATACATCATTTAAAGAAAATAAAGGATTTTCATAATCTCCTGCAATTCTAACCTTACCCAAATTCTTTTTTTTAAAAATCGTTACTTCTTCTTTCATTTTTTCTCCTTTTTTTAAAGGGGGTGGTATATAATACCACCCCCTTTAAATACACTTTAAACTTTTATTTTATAGGCATTTAAGCTCTTTTTTAAACTTTTTTATTTTTCAACTCCACTAGCGTAGTTTTCATTTGTGTTATTATTTTTATCTCCGCTAATAGTTCCTTCAGCTTTTTTAATTGCTTCTTGAACTTCTTTGGTTTTTTCTCTTAAGCTTTCTGATACTTGTGATTTTCCAAAATTTGCTTTAAATTGTTCTTTTGTTTCGCTATATGCAGTTTTAAAAGCATTACGTAATTTGCCAACCTTACCTTTACCTTCGTTAGCTCCTGTTATATTATTCAATTTATTTGCTTCATTTAATGCACTTATTGTTTTTGAGACACCACCAATGGCTACTCCTGTTGCTATTCCAGCAGCAGTTGCAGTAACTGCTCTAAAACTAGCACTAGCACCTGCGGTTTCTCCTATACTACCATTCATGACTGATTCTATCATTCCAGGAATCATTTTCGTAATAATACAAAATATTAAAGCCATAGCTAGTATGCTCATTAAGTAATCAAAATCAATGTTTTCATCAATTAAATCTATCATAAAATTAACACATAAGCCCATAAAAGCTGAAATTAAAAATAGTTCTATACCTATTTTAATTGCTGCTAAAACAGGATTAAGTCCTAATTGTTTGAAATGTGATAAACCACCAAGAGCAAAAGCAAAATAACAAATGATATTTAGTAAATAAAATTTCAAATAAACAATCAATAAATCTATTGCCATCAAACAAAAAGCAGCTAAAACAATAACTCCTATAATTATTTTTAAAAAAGAATCTCCAGGAGACACAAGACTCATAGATTTAAAAATTGCTCCTACAATACTAAAAGCTTTGTCTAAAATAGTTGAAGGTGTTACATTGATATAAGTAACGTTTGTGGCAAGTTGTTGAAAACCTGTATATAAAGTTTTAATCCATAAATCAGTATTGAATAAAAATAAGAAAATTCCTATATAGATAATTTTTTTTATTAATGCTGCTAAAAAATCTCCTAATTCAAAACCTTTTAAGGCTTTTTCGCTAAAGGTCCAAACTATATCAATTACAGCTAAAGAATAAAACACATAAATACAAACTCTTTTAATATTTGGAAGCCAACTTGAAATATTTGATTTTAATTCATTTAAAATACTATCGGAGCCAGGAACATTTGTAGCTCCTAAAACTATATTTGGTATTAGGAGCAAAAATAAAATATATAGGATATGTTTATTTTTTTGTAGGTTCCTCAGTTTCTGAATTACTTGCTTTCCATTCGGTAACGCTAGGAATGATTTTTTGGCTTTTTCCAAGATTTCGCAAATCTGCCTTAAATCTACCTTCTGTTGCGTTTCCACAATCTTGTTTTTGTTCTTCACTCATTTTCCCCATTTTGTTACATTTTTCAATTTTAGCTTTTGCTTCTTCTGGGTGTTGTATATAATAATCAATAGATTTAACTTCATCACCACAACCAACAAAAAAAGTTAAAGCACCTACAACCATTAAACTTGAAATAAATTGTTTCATTTTTTTTCCTTTAATAAAAATTTAAAAACAATTTATTATATAACATTTATTTCCATTTGGTTACACTAGGAATAATCTTTTGAGTCCTTCCTGCCTTATTGGCATCCTTATAAAATTCGTGTAGTTTTTCTTCCATAGCTTGTTCTTTCATACTTTGAGCTGCTATAACATTTGATAACATAGCCATTTGGTCCATCATTGCAACCCTTAGCTTTCTTAGTTCATCTATTTGGTAAGCTAATAAATCATTTGCGGCTTGAGTTGCTTGTAATTGTCCTTTTGCACCTTCTGAACGCTCTTTTAGTTTTTTGATTGTTTTACTTTCTTCTTCTAATTGTTTATTATTTGCTTTCATTTTTTCTAAAGTAGCACGACTAGTTATTCTTAGATTATCATTAATTCTTTTGTTATAGTTATAACTATTTAATATTCTTTGTTCATCTGTTGAATTAATATAATCTTGTCTAATAGTTTCAGGATTTTTATATAGATTGTCAAACTTATCAGTAAGATTTTTTGTGTTATATGATAATGCACCTGCTGAATTTATAATATTATTAGTTTGGTATAAAATACTATCAAGTGTTTGCCAGTCAAATTTAGTTAAATTTTTTAAATTAGTTTTACTCATTTCAATCATATTTTTATATTGATTAATCTGAGTAGTTAATTGTTGTATTTGTTCAATTTGTGTATAATAATCTTTAAGCTGACCTGCAATAGCAGCAATATCAACCGTAGGAATTCCTGAAGCACATATATTTGCTCCAAATAAAAAAATACATAAAATTTTACTTATTTTCATTTATATCTCCAGCATTTTTTATTGATTTGGTGTTTTTGTCTATAAACATCGTAGTAGTACATTTTTGCAATGCTATTTTCTCCTGAGCCAACTTTATAGTTTATACGACTTTTATAAATTTTATTAGCTGCTAAAAGTTCTTTAACTGTATTAGGTATTTGCATAGTATCAAGCCTACTAGGAAACCTTACACTAGGTGTTTTATAAACTATTGTTTCATAATATCCTTGATTCCATTCGGTGCTTGTAAAAAACCTATCACTACAAGTATTTATAGGCATTGTCATATCTGTGTATTTATTATTTATAAATCTAACGCAGGTTTTAGGTATATTTTTTGTTATTCTTATTAGTTTTATATCTTCATAAGAATTAGAGCTTTCATTAAAAACTTGTTTTGTAGAATATTCATATTGTCTATTAAATACTTCTGGTGTACATTCGTGCGGAATGTTTATAATAGCTTCTTTTAAATCAGTCATAATAGCATCATCTTCAATATTGTCTGTGCTGCCTGTTGGACATAAATTTAAAAAGCTTCTTCTTAAATCTAATGTTTTCCAAAACTTCTTGTGTTTAATTGAAAAAAAGTGTTTTAGTGGTGCAGCACATTCTGATGGCTTATTTGGTGTAGATAAGCATAAAAGCACTTCACAAGCAGTTTTAACTTCGCCAGTAAAAGTATTAGCAAATAAATTACTTGCTATAAATAAGGATAAAATTACCTTATTCATTTTTTTCTCCTTTAATTTGATAATGTTTATAATTAATTCCTTTATCATCTAAGAATTTAAAAGCCCAATCATTCGGATACTTTTCGTGTAATTCTTTGATTTTTTGAACGCTTTTTTTATCACTACAAGCAGTAAAAGCTAAATTGATTTTTTGTAAAGCTAAGCTAAATAATCTTGTTCCAAGCGGCGAAACATAGTAATAATCTCGCTTTTTAATGGCATTATTTATAATTGATATCTGAACATCATTAAGACCAAAAATTTTATAAAAATCATAAGGACCAAGTGTGTTTTCACTACCTTTATTGAACGCTTCATTATTTGGTAAAAATATTTTTGTAGGGCAAGATTCTTGTAATACATCAAGAATACCACTTTTTGCACTATCGCTAAGACTTTGAGTTGCCAATACTACCGCACAGTTTGCTTTTCTTAAAACTTTTAACCATTCAACTATTTTATTTTTAAATACTTTATGACCTAAAGCGATCCAGCCTTCATCAATAATTACAACTGTTGGACTTCCATCAAGGCTTTGTTCTATTTTAAAGAACAAATAAAGCAATACAGGAATAATATTTTGTTCGCCTAAATTCATTAAGTCTTCAATCTCAAAAGTAGTTATATTACTAAGGTTTAAGTTATCTTCTTCTGCATCTAATAAAAATCCAGCTGGACCTGAAATTGTGTAATGATGTAAAGCATCTCTTAATTCTTGGTCTTGTAAATTTGATACAAATTCAGTAAAAGATTTTGAATTAGTTTTAATATGTGATTCTAAAGCTTCGTGAATTGCTTTTTTATGTTTTGGTGTTAATTCCACATTTTGTAACTCCAAACAAGTTGCAATAAAGCTTTCAGCCCAAGCGATTTGAGTATTTGTTTTTATATTTGCTAAAGGTGCAAATGCTAGTTTTGAACCTTCACTAGCAATATTATAATGAGTTCCACCAGTTGCTAATGTGGTTGCATATAAACTACGACCTTTATCAAAAGCGTATACTTTAGCATTTTGATATTTTTGAAAATTAAGCAATAGGTTAGCTAATAAAACAGATTTACCTGCCCCGGTAGGACCAAATATTAGTGTATGCCCTATATCACTTACGTGTAAATTAAGTCTAAAAGGTGTTGAGCTACCTGTTACAACTTGCATTAAAGCAGGAGATTTTGGCGGAAATTTATCGTTAGAATTATATTTTTCTCCGCCCCAAATGCTATTCAATGGCATTAGGTGAGCTAAATTTAAAGTATTAATTACTGGTCTTCTAATATTTGCATTTACGTGAGCAGGTAAGCTGCCCAAATAAGCTTCAACTGCATTTATATTTTCAACTCTTGCAATAAAACCCAAACGCTCTAATAATAATTTTATTTCTTTGCATTTTTCTTCTAAACTTTCTAAGTCTATGTCGAATATAACAATATTTGCAGTGTAATAGCCAAAAGCAGTTAAACCTGAATTATTATCAGCTATTGCTGAATCCAACTCATTTACCATAGCTACTGCGTGAGCATCAACTTTTGAGCTAGGTCTATCTAAGAATTGGTCAATAAATCCCCTAGTTTTTTGTTGCCATTTTCTTCTATACTGATTTAAAGACTTTTGTGTTTCATAATTATCCATAAAGATAAATCGTGTATTAAATCTATAATCAAAATCCAATTCTGATAAATCTTTTAAAATATTTGGATAACTTTCTGCTGGAAAACCTTCAATTGCTATTGTAGCTATATATTTATTATCAATTTTAGGTTGAAACCCTGTTATAAATTCTTTGGCTCCAATAATACAATCTAAGAACATTGGAACTTTTGGAAGCATAACGTTTTGAATTTCGCCACAAATACAAAAATGAATAAACTCTAATAAATCACTAAAAATATATTCATTGCCAAATTCATCTTCTAATATTTTTTCACGCATTCTGCTAATATCAATAAAATTACTTAAACTATTTTCTAAATCATTTAAAGTATTTTTAAAATATTCAAGTATTTTAACTCCTTGATTATTAGAATTCTTTGCTGTATCATCTTCAACCATCAAGTTAAGAATTTTATTAATATTTTTATGTGGTGGTAAATATGTAAATATGATAGTAAAAAGATTTTCAAAATGCTTTGTATTTTTAAAATACATTTTTCTTTCTTCTTCTATAATATTTGCTATTTCACTGATATAGTGTGTATCTCCACTTAAGTAAGAATCAGAATGGGTTCTTGAGCAGTCAATATGAACTACCCAACCATTTCCTAACCTACTTAAAATTGAATTAATATTTGTTGCAATTGTATTTCTATCATTTAATGTAATTGAGCTAATATCACTTGCTTTATAATAAAAACCTGCAGTTAAGCTACCATCTTTATTTAATAATACACCATCTTCAATAAAGGTTGAATAATTTAATATATCTGAAAAAGCTTTAGCTTTATTTCTAAATTCTTTAAGCAAAAACATTTTAAGCCTTTAAATATGAAAAATAACTTGCCTGAGCTACATAGTATTTTTTATACTTTATTTGTCTTTGAAATATATCTTTCATAAGTGGGTCGTGTTTAGCCATTGTTCTTAATAAAAATCCACCAGCAAATAAAATAAAACAACCTATAAGAGTTGATATTAAAGTTAATCCAGTGAAAATTAAGGTAAAGCTAATCAACATATTAAATAAAACTAACTCTCTATCTGCACCAAACACTAAGTTTGGTTTATTTAATGCTTGATATATATCAACTCTTTGCAACTCTTGCATTAGATTAATGCTCCAGTAACACCAAACATAGCTAAAATATTATTAGCTGCTACAACAACAGCAGCTACTAAAATTACATAAATTAAAGATTTCATAAAGCCTGAAATTTCGCCACCCCAAATTAGACCAGCACCAGTTCCCATAATTGCCAAAATCGAAATTGTAAAAGCCACAGGACCTGTTAAACTAGCCTTTAATTGTGTTAATGGTCCTTCCCAAGGCATACCACTACCAGTTGAAGCTAATAAATAATCAACTCCAAAAATTAAAAACAATAATAAAAATTTTTTCATTTTTTCTCCTTATTAATTTTTCGTATAGGTAGTAAAACTAGTACTATACGTTTTTCTAACTTTTTTAATGATTTCAAATGCTAGGATTTGAAATAGTTTTTTAATGAACACAACTAAATTAATTGAATTTCATATTTTTTATTTACATTGTCATAACTTAATACTTTTGCTATTTCTTCAATTCTCCTTCCTTGTATAGTTTTTTTGATAAAAACAACCAGATTAATAGCTTCTGCTATAAGTTGTCCCATAGGAGCATTACTAGCTTCTGCTATCAATTGTTCTAGTCTTGTAAGTCCTGCATAGGCTGAATTAGCGTGTATTGTTGCAATTCCACCAGGATGACCTGTATTCCAAGCCTTTAATAAATCTAAAGCTTCTTTACTTCTAGTTTCACCAACTATAATTCTGTCTGGTCTAAGTCTCATCGTAGCTTTTAAAAGCCTTAGCATATCTACTTTTTCATTGGCTCTTAAAATAACTTTATTTTCACTAGCACATTGTAATTCTGCTGTGTCTTCAATGATTACTATTCTTTGATTTGGTGCTTTTTGAGATATTTCATAGATTAAAGCGTTAGAAAAAGTAGTTTTTCCACTACCTGTTCCGCCAACAACTAAAATATTTAATCTTTCTAATACTGCATTAACTAAAAAATCTTTTTGAGATTTAGTGATAATATTTGTATTTTCATAATCATCAAGTGTAAAAATTTTAATAGCTTTTTTACGTATAGTAAAAGTCGGTTTTGATACTACTGGAGGTATTAATGCTTCAAATCTTGAACCATCAAGCGGAAATTCGCATTCTAATATAGGATTATCAGCATTAATAACTGTGTCTATATAGCTTGCGACTGAAGTAATAATTGATTTTGCTTTAATTTCAGAAAAGTTATTGTTCAAAACAAACATATCTTTTCCAAACTGTTCAATCCACAATTTACCATCAGAATTAAGCATAATTTCAATAGTATTTGGGTCGTTAAAAACTGTTAAAACTTCTTGAAATTCTCTTGAGATTTTTGCAATTATTCTTTCTTGGTGTTCGCTATTCATAAGCCAACTCCAAGAAAGTAAAAAAAGTAAGTTTTTGAACTAAGTAATTTAGTTCGCCCCCCCCCCCTTACGAGCGAAATTAGTTTCTAATTTTTGAATAATAGGTGCAATATTTGTCAACATTTGTAAATAAAAATTGTATTGTTTTAATAACATTAAACACCTTTTAAAATATAATTTTACGCTATTTTATAAGATATGCGTAAATTGTCAAGCAATTTGAAACAAATCAAGCATTCTTTTATTAAATTACTCAAAATGTTACATAGTTTGAAACAAATCAAGCATTCTTTTATTAAATTACTCAAAATGTTACATAGTTTGAAACAAATCAAGCATTCTTTTATTAAATTACTCAAAATGTTACATAGTTTGAAACTATTGTTTTTCATTATCTAAATCAATAATCGTATCATTAAGACCTAATTCTTCATTATGCTTAACTACTCTAATTTCAGTTTGACAAGTATTGTTGTCGTTTGATTTTACAATAGAATCAACTTTATATTCATTTTTATTTATCAACTCTTGATAATCACAATAATAAGTTTCTTTAATTATCTCTTGTTTTACTTCAAGTTTTTCAAAATCAAAATCAGTAATCACCATTTGTCTTAATCTTTTTAACTCTCTAAAGCTACCTTTTCCAACAATGTTTGGATTTACTAAAAAGCTATCTTGATTAAAAACCATATACTTTTCTTGAAGTTCAGGTGTATTTAGTGGTAATAAAACTTTTTTCTCAATTAAACCTTGAATAGCTCTTGAAACAGAAGCTTTACTAAGTCCTGTTAAAGCCATAAATTCTTTTCTTAACCCTGAATAGATAGTAACTACATTCCCATAATTCATTCTAGTAATTGTTGCAAATAAAATTTGTCTTTCTATATTTGAAAGTTCAGTATTAATAAAATTAATATTTTCTACAAAAAATTGAATAAATTCATCACGTTTAACAAAATGCTTTACTACAATTTCTTCTTTATTTAAAACATTACCATTGGTATCCAAATTAGTTTTTTCAATGCTTAACAAATTTTTAGATAATCTATCTTCTTCTAAATGTCTAATATCCATAAAAATCCTTTAAAACAAAACTTACAAAATAATATAACAAAAAAATTAACATTTGTTTCTATAAATGAAACATTTTAAACATTTTGAGAAAAATAATAATTTTTTTATTATTGCGTTTGTTTCACTAGTGATATTGTTAGTTTCACGTGTGAGTTATTCTGTTTCACGTGTGAAACAAGATAAAAAATATCGTATTTAAGAAAACCCCTATAAAATAGTAGTTTAATGTCTTAAGCATTTTTTAAGATTACATATTATTATATTCTCCAAAATAAAAAATAAAATTTTAAGAATTTTAAGAATTTAATTTTATTAAATTTTATTCTTTAAGTTTAAATTAAGATTTGTAAAAATTTAAAAAAAATTTGAATTTTTAAAAAATTTAAAATTTTAAAAAAAATTATTCTTTAAGTTTAAATTAAGATTTGTAAAATTTGTTTTACCATCATATTCTTTAAGTTTAAATTAAGATTTGTAAAATTTGTTTTACCATCATATTCTTTAAGTTTAAATTAAGATTTGTAAAAATTTAAAAAAATTTGAATTTTTAAAAAATTTAAAATTTTAAAAAAAATTATTCTTTAAGTTTAAATTAAGATTTGTAAAAATTTAAAAAAATTTGAATTTTTAAAAAATTTAAAATTTTAAAAAAAATTATTCTTTAAGTTTAAATTAAGTTCTAAAAACGATTTTAAACTATTTTTTATTGTATATAAGGTTAAGTATAGATTAAATGTAAATTTTTAATTTTAGATATGTTTTTGTGCATTTATTATATATTTTAAAAATAAATTATTGTTTTATTATTAAAATTTAAATTTATTTTTTAATTTATTTTTTTAAATCACTTTTTTTATCTTCAATAAAAATTTTTGTATATTTTCTAACAAAATAAAAATATAAAATTAGATAAATAATTATATTAATAAAATTACCATAATGTGTAAAATTCGGTATTCTTATAAATAAAATTTCAAAATATTCATTTGAAAAAAATTTATAAAAATCCATAAAAATATAAAATGGAATACTAACTACATAAATTGATTCAAATAATGCACCATAAAATAATTTTTTACTATAAAAATATTCTGCAATCATTTCTATTATTTTTATAAATAACATTCCTAAATAAAAACAACCTAAAACAGCAATAATAGCACCAATTATAAAAGAATCAGTGATTAAACTAGCTGCTTTAGCTGATAACATAAAAGCTACAAAAAATGGATACCAAAATGAAGAATAAATCAAGTAAAAATATAAATTTTTCAAATAAACTCCTTAAATTTTTAATTATTATATAATAATAATCTTAAAATTATATAATTTTTATATAGAATATATATAATTACTATATATATTTTATAAAATCTTTTTAATATCTTTACCGTATAAAGGAGAAAAAACTTTATTATCATTTCTAATTTCTATTTTTTTTGGTTCTTTAATATCCTTAGAAATATTTTCATTTTTTGTATAATTTAATTGATTTTTTAATTTAAATTCATCGTTAAAATATTTATTAAATTGCTCATAACACATTTGAATATTTTTTTCTTTTTTGAAATGCTCAAAAAGTATTTTAGATACTACTATGCCAGAGTTATATTTATCCTTAATATATTCAATATTACTATAAAATTCAATTTTTGCTTCTCCACGTTTCATTGCTGCCCTTAATAATAAAATATAATTAATTTTAATAAAATATAATTAATTATAAGCAATTATAATTCAATATAGTATTTTTTATAAAAAAATATTGTTTTTTTGCTATAATTTGGAGTCTAAAAAGGACAGGATATGTATTTGCTACACAAATACTAAGTTTTGTCGCTAAAGCTCCAAAAATAAGGATATGCACCAAATGAAAAAAAATAAAATCAAACAAATACACTTTAGAGTTACCGAAGATGAATATAACAATATAAAGAATAAAGCTAATAATTATAATTTTTCAGTATCTAAATATTTATATAACATAGCAAATAACTATCCTATCAAATCAATTACTGACCAAAAAGTAGCAAGTGATTTATTATTAATTGCTGGTGATATTGGTCGACTTGGTGGTTTATTTAAACATTGGTTAGTAAAAAATGAAGATAAAAAAAATAATTTTTCAAAAAATAAAAGCTATGAAGATATTGAAAAAATAGTAGATAAAATATTAGATTTGCAAATAGAACTTAAAGAAAAAGCAAAAGAGATAATCAAAAATGATTATAAAAAAAGTGATATTTAAAAAGCAAAACAAATCGAGTTTTAAAAATTTAGCAAATTATATACTTGATAGAGATGATAAAAAATTATTTAATTATATAGTAGATAAAGAACATAAAGAAAATGATAAAGTAGAATCATTTAAGTTTTCAAATTGTTCTTTTGATGATATAGATGATAATATATTTGAAATTTTAAATACTCAAATTTTAAATACTATAACTAAACAAGATAAAACTATGCACTTAATAGTATCTTTTAAAGAAGATGAAAAACCTAAAAAAGAAATTTTAGATGATATAGAAAATGAAATAGTTGCTGTTCTTGGTATGAAAGAACATCAAAGAGTAAGTGCGGTCCATACAAATACTAATAATTTACATATGCATATAGCTATTAATAAAGTCAATCCAATAACATATAAAGTAATTAATCCATATAATGACGTTAAAATTTTACAAAATTTAGCAATTAAACTTGAAAAAAAACATAAATTACAAAAAGATAATCATATATCAAATAAAGATTTAAATAAAAATATATATAACAAACATACTATGAGTACAGGTTTTAATGAGTGGGTTAAAAATAAATTAGAAAATAAAGTAGAAGATGTTTTAAATAATGAAAATGCTACTTTTAATGATATTGTAAAGCTATTATTTGATTATGATTTAGAAAT
>NZ_JACGAX010000023.1:0-30429 GCF_020138145.1 Campylobacter sp. RM9334 | reverse complement strand
AAAATTTTAGAAAAATTATTACCGCCATTACCAAAAGGTGTTAGTGAAGAAAAACAAGCAGAGTATGAAACTAGCTTAGAAAAGATGAAAGAGCGTCTAAGAAATAAAGAATTTGAAGATAAGGTTATAGAAATTTATGTAACCCAACGCTCACTTGAGACAAATCCAAATCTACCACCAGAACTTGCAAGTATGCAAGAGATGGTAAAAGTAATTGGTATTGCTGATAAAAAAGTGAAAAAAGAGTTAAAAATTAAAGACGCTAGAAAAGTTTTAGAAACTGAATTAACAGATAGTGTTTTAGATAATGAAAGCATTAAAGATGAAGCCTTAAAAAGAGTTCAAAATGAAGGAATAATCTTTATTGACGAGATAGATAAAGTTGCGGTAAGCTCGGGTAATTCAAGTAGACAAGACCCTAGCAAAGAAGGTGTTCAAAGAGATTTGTTACCTATCGTAGAAGGTAGTGTAGTAAATACTAAATTAGGTAATGTAAAAACTGATCATATATTATTTATTGCAGCAGGTGCATTTCATTTAAGTAAGCCAAGTGATTTAATCCCTGAATTACAAGGTAGATTTCCACTAAGAGTTGAGCTTGATAGCTTGGGTGCTGATGAATTGTATGAGATTTTAACAAGACCTAAAAACTCACTTTTAAAACAATATAAAGCCCTTTTAGAAACTGAAGGAGTTAATTTAGTGTTTGAAGATGATGCTATTAAAAAAATTGCAAAAATAGCAGCACAAGCAAATGAAAGTATGGAAGATATAGGTGCTAGACGCTTACATACTGTTATTGAAAAATTAGTAGAAGATATTTCTTATGAGTGTGATAAATACAAAGATAAAGATTGTGTAATAGATACAAAATTAGTTGATGATAAATTAGGCTCTATTATAGAAAATCAAGATATAGCAAGATATATTTTATGAAAAGCGGTTTTGTAAGTGTAATCGGCAGAACAAATGCCGGTAAAAGCACAATGATTAATTCTTTACTAGGCGAAAATATTTGCCTAGTATCACATAAAGAAAATGCCACAAGAAGAAAAATGAATGTGGTAATAATGCACGATGAAAATCAAATAATATTAATAGATACTCCAGGCCTACACGAAAGCAATAAGAATTTCAATCAACTATTAATAGAAGCTGCTAAAAAGAGCTTAGATGAGTGTGATTTGATTGTATTCGTTATGAGTATTTTTGATAGTTTAGATGAATATAAAAAATTTTTAGATTTAAAGCCAAAGGTTGAGCATATTGTAGTTATAAACAAAGTTGATTTGGTTGAACCTAAAAAATTATTGGATAAATTAGAAGAATTTAATAAATTAGATATTGTTCCTAATATCATTCCTTATTCATCAAAAAATAAATTTTATAAAAATAAATTATTAGATGAGATGGTAAAGTATTTACCAGAACACCCATATTTTTTTGACCCAGAATTTAGCACTGATAAAACAACTAAAGATGTTATTAAAGAATTAATAATAGAAAGCATTTATCAAAATCTTAGTGATGAATTGCCATATTGTTGTGAAGTGTTAATTAATAAAATTATAGAAAAAGATAATTTTTTAACTATTTATGCCGATATTATTACAGATTCAGAAAATCATAAAGCAATGCTAATCGGTCGAAATGCTAATACAATTAAGCGTATTGGAATAGTCGCTAGGAAAAGAATTGCTGAAGTTTTTTTATTAAAAATTAACTTAAAGTTGGTTGCAAAAGTTCAAAAAAAATGGTACGATAATGAGAACTTTTTAAAAAAAGTAGGCTTAAAACAATAAAAAATAAAAGGTATTTAAATGGCGAAAACAGCGAAAAAAAGAGAATTGGTCGCTTTTGATTCAAGTACAAAAAAACTCTATAAACTTGCTGATAATGTCCTTAGTGAAATTACCGTTAAGGAAAAAAGCAGTTCTGCTTACAATATTACCTATATGCCAGGTGAAAATGTAAAGTATGCTTCTGTTGAGGTTCCAAACGATACAGATGAGGATGAAATCAGTATAATTACAAACAAAACTTATGAAGTATTAGAATTAGATATAGACAAGGATTATAAGATATCTTATAGTATTTCTAATGCTAGTATGGGAATTAATACAGTATATAATGTATTTGTAGTAGAAAATGAAAAAATTGAAACAGAATTTAAAGATGTAGCTAATAAGCTTCAGTATATTGATTATATAGATATTGAACCATTGATGTATCAAAATTATTATACAAGCAAACTTATAGAAAGTGATGGAGTTCAAGTATTTATATATTTTCATAAAACATATACAACACTTACTGTGTATAAAGATGGAGAATTAATAAACTATAAGATTATTAATAAACTTAGCATAGATATGTTGCATGGTAGTTTTTCTCATGATTTAGGAGAGAGAATTCCTGAACATATGTTTTTAAATGAATTATCAAAATATGGTTTTGACCATGTAGATGATGCAAAAAGAGTTTCACTTAATAAGGTTTTAAGCGAGTCTTTTAAATTCTTAATTAATAATTTATCTTTAATATTAAGAGGTGCTCAATTAGATAATGTTACTATTACAAAAGTATTTGTAGGAACTGATATTGGGTTAAGTCAAAATTTCTTAAAAAAAGTTGAAGTATTGTTTTCTTGCTTTAGGTGTCTTGATGATGATATTATACTTGAAACTATGCTTAATAATAAAGTTGAAATTGGAATTAATAGTCTTGAAGTAGCAGAATTTGTTAATATCCATAAAATTAAATATGATTTATTTAAAAATATTAGAAATTTTACCGTTGAGGTTAATACACCTTCTGAATTTACAACTACTCCTGAAAAAGAAGGCGGAGAATTAAGGATTAATCCATTTGTTTTATTAAGCTTGTTAAGAGCTAATGAACAATTAAAAATGCCAAATGATGTATTTAACATATCTACATTCTTAAGACCACCACCTTTTGCGAAGAGATATTCTGGGAAGTTAATTTTATCAATTTTGGCTGTTATTGTATTGGCTAGTATTTATCCTATATATAATTATATAAATGGTAAATTTATTGAAGTAGAAGAAAGAGATACTAGTGAAAAAATTCCTGCTAAACAAACAGAATATACAAGAATTGATAATGAAATTAAAAACCTTGAAAGTAGATTATCTAGTTTATCAGCTGAAGTAAATGAAGCTAGAAGAACTTTAGAATTTAGATATACACTTTTAGATAATATTTATGATAAAAAAGTTAATTATCTATCAAAAGCTAGTGCAGCTACAAAAATGGCTAGTATCTTAAATCAAAGTAATATTAAAGTAACAAGTATGTCTTTTGATAATGATATTATAAATGTTAATTTAAAAGGAACTGCAACAGGTATAACTTCATTCTTAAAAGAAATAGGTGCTGATGATACTTATAGTATTGAATCAAGAGATGTATTGATTAAGATATTAAATCTTGATGATAAAGATAAAGAGCATGAAAGTAATATTGTAATAAAGGTTTTAAGATGAAACAAGGTAGTATTTTTGATAAAATAGATAATTATTACGAAAAGCAGCCTAATACTAATATATTCTATATGAGTATATTTATGTGTGTATTTTTATTTGGTTATTTAATCTATGATTATACATATGAGAGTTCAGAGCAGTATGTGGCAGAACAAACAGAATTATTAAATAAAGCTAAAGAAGAGTTAAGAAGACTTGATGATTTTATTGAAAGAGAAAAGCAAAACTCAAGAATACAAAAATTAACACAAGATATCATTAGCGAAGAAAAAGCAAGAAAAGAAATCAGTGATGAGAATATGTATTTTGATGATAAATTAAAAGAAGCGTCAAAATTATTATATAATCAAAAAAATTGGTCTGAGTTTATGGCTAAAATTAATGAATTATCTAAAAAATATCAAGTAGTTTTAGGTGATGTAAGAAGTAGTGTAAATGATTTGGTAAGTCAAAAAGTAGAAGAAGTTTTTAATGTTCAATTTTCTTTAACTGGTAAATTCCAAAATATTTTACATTTTGTAAATAGCTTAGAAAAATCAATTGATGTTGTAGATGTAAATATGCTTAAACTATATAAAATTGAGCCTACAGATAATCCTAATAATGATAATAATGGTGGCGAAAATAACAAAGTTTATACAAATGACATTCAAGCTGATGTTAAAATCTCAATATGGGGGATTAAATATTAATGAAAAAAGTATTATGTATATTAGTTTGTATTCAAGCAATTTTTGCTATGACAAGAACAGAACTTGACAATAAATTTAATGAATTAGTTCAAGTTAGAAATACAATAGACTATCTTGAAATTACAAAAACAAATGATCCTTTTTATAAGGACAAAATCAAATCAGACGAGGTTATAACTTTTACTTTATATGCTATTGTAGATAAAAGAGTGAAAATCAATCAAAAATGGTATGGTTTAAACGAAATAATTACTGCAGGTTATAGGGTAGTTAGTATTAATAATGAAAGAGTTGGTCTTTCAAATTCAATTAATTATGTAGAACTTAATTTAAAGGATAATCAGAATGTTCAAATCAGTGTTAAATAAAACTATTATATCTTTAAGTGCAGCGCTAATGCTATCTAGCTCATTAAGTGCAGCAGATTGCTCAAAAAGAGCTTTTGATATTAAAGTAAATAAAGAAGATACTTCAGCTTACGAAATAATTAATCAATTATCAAAAGTATGTGATTTTAGTGTAGTTTATAAAGATTCATATTCAAAAGGAATATTGAGTACTAGACAAGATGGAATAAGTATTAAAAATATGCATATTAATGGCATTTTTGATTTGCTTATTGCTGAACAAGGTTTAGATTATGATTTTTCAAATAATATCTTAAAAATTCAAGGTTTAAATACTAAAACATTTAAATTAGACTATATTACTTCAGTTCGTAAGGGTAGTGCTATTACTAAGGCAAATGTTGAATCTCAAGCAAGCAGCAGTGATAGCAGTAGCTCAAGTTCAAGTTCAGGTTCAAGTTCAGATAGTGATAATATGATTGAAACTAAAGAAGAATTTGATTTTTGGAAAAACATAGGCAAAGAGATTTCAGAAATAGTTCAAAATTCAGGTCAAAATATTCCTATTACCCCTCCTACAATCAATGCTAATGCGGGTTTAATCACAGTTACTTCAAGTAATGAAATTTTAGATAGGATTGAAACTTATTTAAATCAAGTTCAAGAATCACTTAAAAAACAAGTAGTAATTGATGTTTCAATTATTGAAGTAAGCCTTAATAAATCTCATAAAACAGGTATAGATTGGACACAATTTAATTTAGGATTTGATACTACTGGAGCATCTCTTACAAATCTTATTGGAAACACTGCTAATGGCACTATTATTTTAGCTGATAAAAAAAATACTTCTAATGTATTTTGGGGTAAAACCGATAAAGGTAGATGGCACGGAGATGAAAATATAGCTATTAATATGGGTATTAACCTAACAGGTATGATAAATTTTCTTAAAGAAAGTGGAGATGTTAAAGTTGTTTCAAGTCCTAAAATCGCAACTTTAAATAACCAACAAGCATTAATCACGGTTGGTGATACATATAATTATAAATTAAAAGGAAGTAGCACAACTACAGATAGTGGTAGCACGGGTGATGCTGATGAAGAAAAATCAATTTTCGTAGGTATTTTATTAAATATCTTACCTGAAATATCAGATGATAATAAAATTATGCTAAGAATTAATCCAAGCATTAGTGAGCTAATAAATATTGAAGATAAAAAAGTTAAAGATGGCTATAGGGTTGTTGCTCCAGATACAAAACAAAAGAAATTATCAACAGTTGTTCAAGTAAGAGATGGAGAGACTATTGTTTTAGGTGGTCTTATTACTGATTCTGAATTATTTAGTAAAAATGGAATTCCGGTATTACAAGATATTCCTTTATTAGGAAAATTATTTGGCTCTAAACAAAAATCAAAAGAAAAAACAGAATTAGTGTTTGTTATCACTCCGCATGTTGTTGATTTTACTAAAGATAAAGAAGAAGTAAGAAAATCTTTAGAAGATTTAGGATACTCTTTAGCACTAGATTATAAAGAAGATTTAAAACCTACTGCTACTAAAAACTTATTTAAAGAAAAAGCAGAAGAATTTGATTCAATAAATAATGTTGAATAAGGGTTGCTATTGAATAAATATACATTAGCTAAAGAATTATTTATAGACAATTTAGAAAGCCTTAGATTTATCAATCTTGATAAATCTAAGATTGCTTATCATAAGATTATAACTTCATTAGAAAAGCCTTTAAAATTAGTATTGTTTTATGGTAAGCCAGGTTGTGGTAAGACTTTTTTATTAAATAAAATAGAAAAAGATTTAAAAGAAAAAAATAAAAAGATTATATTATTAGAACAGCCATTTTATTCAGAATCAGGATTTTATACTGAATTGCATAGAAAAATTTTTAATGAATATATAGAGATTGAAAAATACGAAGATTTTTTAAGAATTTTTAAAGATAAAGTTACTCAAACTCCCGAAGAATTAAAATATGATGGATATATGGTAATGCTTGATGAAGCTCAAATGTATCCTAATATATTAATAGAAAAAATTAGACTATTATCAGATACTAGAATGTTTAAATTCTTATTTACAGTTCATAAGACAATTGCTGATGAGGATATTTTAGCTCAAGAACATTTTACTACTAGAATTTGGGAAAGTATTGAACTTAGTGAATCTAGTGAAGATGAAATTAAAACTTATATTAATAAGAAATTAGAAACTTTAAAGAATGGTTTGGATAAAGGATTTTTTAGTAATAAAAATTATAAGTTTATATATAGCGTTACTAAAGGAAACTTAAGAACTGTTAATATGTTATTGTATAAAGCATTTGAAATATATGAATTTTACGAGCAAGAAAGATTTAGTGAGTTTAGTAATCCAAAAATCAATGAAAAAGTATTAGAAATGGCTGCTCTTGATAAAGGTTTATTAAATGCTTAATTTACATGAAGTTATAGAATTAGAAAATAAATGGAAAATTTATTCAAGTAAGAAAAAAAAGAAAAAGTATATCTTTTTATACATATTAGCTTTTATTATATTTGTTATTTTTATATCTGCTTTAATATATTTTGCATACTCAAAAGGTGCTAGCGAATTAGAAACTAATGTAAAAAAAAGTAATAATGAAGTTAAAAAGATTATAAATGATACTAAGGTTAAATTGGAAAAAGAAAAAATATTAGATAATAAAAATATTATCAATAAACCAGTAGAAGTAATTAGTAATAAGCCAGATAATGATAAGAAATTAGTAGATATGTCTAAACAAGAAGAAGTTAATACTACTACTTTATCAGATACTACAAATAATGAAACTATATCATTAAGCATTATGAATATAGATGTTAAAAACTCATCTTTTAAATCAAATACAAGTGAAACAAAATCAAGTAATATTAAAAATAATAACATTATTAAAAATATACCTAAAAATATAGAAACTAACACAATAGTTATTACTGATTTAAATTCTACAGCTACACCTAAGGTAGAAAGCAAAAAAGAATTAGATGATTTAGAATATTTGAAATTAAAATTTTCTGAAACTAATAGTATATATTTTGCTTTAGATATAGCTGATGTATATTATTCTAAAGGCGATTTTAAAAATGCTAGAGAATGGGCATTGACTGCAAATAAATTAGATGTTAAAAACGATAAATCTTGGGTTATGTTTGCAAAAGCAAGTTATAAATTAGGTTTAAAAGAGCAAGCTATTAATTCTTTAACTAATTATTTAAATTCTAATAGTTCAACTCGTGTTAAACAAACTTTAGACTTAATTAAAGAAGGTAAATTATGAGAAAAATTATTTTTTTATTAATAGCTTTAAATTGTTTTGCTATTAGTTTAGCAGATATTAATAAAGCTATTGAAAATCAAGAATATTCAAAAGTATGCAATAATTTAGTATATGATTTAGCTGTAAAAAATCAAGATGATGGATTGATGAATTTGTATGGTATTGCATGTTTAAGAACAGATTATATAAACAAACTATCAGCTGTTATTATTGCACTTAGAAATTCAAAAGAAGCAAGAGCTAATGCTGTTTACTATTCAACTATTTTATATAAGAAAAAATTATTGCATTCAGCACTAGTTGATAACCTTAATATAAGCTCTATTAAGCTACCTAAGTGTGATTATATTTTATCTGATATTTATGATGATTATATATCAGGTAATTATATAAAGGAAAATGATAAATATATTTTTAGATATAATGATAAAATCTATGAAATGAGTTTGAGATTTGATAAACCATTTACTAAGATGGTTTTAACTATTTTAAATTCAAACAATCAAATATTAGAAGTGAAAGAGTACTGGTAATGGAATTTGTAGATCGTTTAGGAGTTTTAGTATATAGAAGAAAAATGGAATTAAAAGACACTATTATGTCTTTTGAAAATCCACAAGATAAGTTAAATTATTTAAAAAGCGTTTTAGATGAAAGCACATTAGAATCTTTATTGATTGACCTTTATAAGACTAATGGTATTACTTTAGATGATATTGCATTACATTTTGAAATAGGTAATAAAGAATTTTTAGAAAAAATTGCACAAAAATTAAGATTTGAATATATAGATTTAGATTCGGTTGATATTAATTATAAGATTTCTGAAAAAATTCAGTATTCAGTTTTATCAAACTATGGATTTTTACCTTTTAAAGAAGATGAAATTAATTTATATGTAGCATATAAAGAACCATTTAATTTAGAAACTCAAGATAAAGTTCAACATTTATTTAGTAGAAAACTTGTTAAAAACTATGTCGCACATCCATCTCAAATTGATAGATATTTAAGTAAAATTCAATTAAATGAAAGCATAAAAGATATTATCAATGATATTAGAAAAGAATTAAGTTCTGATCCTACAATGACTGGTGGAGAGCAAGATAGCTCTGGAATTTTAAAATTAATTGAAGTTATCCTTAGAACTTGTATTGTAAATCGCTCAAGCGATATTCACATTGAACCAACCGAGACAAACTGCATTGTTCGTGGTAGGATTGATGGTATGCTAACTGAAATATTTATTTTTGATAAAGATATATATCCACCAATGGTTTCTAGAATGAAACTTTTATCAAATATGGATATTGCAGAAAAAAGAAAACCACAAGATGGTAGATTTTCTGCTAGGGTTTTAGATAAAGAATATGATTTTCGTATTTCAACATTACCTATTATAAATGGCGAAAGTATAGTTTTAAGGATACTTGATAAATCAAAGATTTTAATTAGTCTAGGCAATCTTGGAATGCACCCTACAAATCTTGAAAGATTTCAAGCAGCAATGCATGCACCTTATGGGATTATTCTTGTAACTGGTCCAACAGGAAGTGGTAAAACAACTACTCTTTATGCTGCGCTTAATGATATGAAAAGCGTTGAGACTAAAATTATCACGGTTGAAGACCCTGTAGAGTATCAGTTGAATTTGATTCAGCAAGTGCATGTTAATGAAAAAGCAGGACTAACATTTGCAGCTGCTCTTAGGTCTATTCTAAGACAAGACCCTGATATTATAATGATAGGTGAGATTAGGGATGCTGAAACATTAACAATTGCTATTCAAGCAGCACTTACAGGACACTTAGTATTTTCAACTCTTCACACGAATGACGCAGTTTCAGCCGTTACTAGGATAGTAGATATGGGGGTTGAGCCTTATATGGTTAGTGGTGCATTAACAGCAATTGAAGCACAAAGACTTGTAAGAAAGCTTTGTCCTAATTGTAAGCAAGTTACAAAAATACCTGATAATTTTTATTCAAGAATTGAAAAGTATGTAAAAGAAGTAGAAAATCCACAATTTTATAAGCCTGTAGGTTGCCCTAAATGTTCTCAAACAGGCTATACTGGTCGTGAAATGATAAGTGAAATTCTACCAATCAGCGATAGAATTTCTTCTATGGTTGCAGCGGGTGCATCTAAAGAAGAGATTAGAAAAGTAGCTTATGAAGAAGGTTTTGTTGATATGTTTCATGATGGTATAGTAAGAGCTGCTAAGGGTGTTACTAGTGTTGATGAAGTATTAAGAGTTGCGAAAGAGTAATAAATGAAGAAATTTCAAGTTGAGTATATTAGTAAAGGACAAAAAAAGGTCTTAACTCTAACAGCACAAAGCAAGGCAAGTGCTGTTGAACAAGCTAAAAATAAAAATTTAGGTCGTATAGTAAAGGCTGGCGAAGTTCAAACCGTTTCGCTAGGAAGTGCTGTTGATAAATTAAAAAATTTATCTTTTTTTAAACCTACTATAAAATTACCTGATTTGATTGCTTCAATTAACCAATTAGGTGTTATGGCTGGTGCTGGTATTTCTATCCATGATAGTGTGAGAGAAGTTGCAAATTCAAGTGCAAATAAAAGGGTAAAAGAGATTTTTTCTAAAGTTTATGAGGACTTGAATGCTGGTCTTAGTATAAGTTTATCACTCGAACCATTTCAAGCTGAATTAGGTGATATTACACTAGCTATGGTTAAGCTAGGTGAAAGCACTGGTAAATTGGGTGAAAGTTTAAAAAAACTTGCAGAAATTTTACAAGAATTATATGACAATCAACAAAAGTTTAAAAAGGCTTTAAGGTATCCTATAATAGTTGTTACAGCTATTGCTATAGCATTTACTATCTTAATGCTTGTTGTTGTTCCGCAGTTTAAGGAGATATTTGAACAATTAGGGGCTAATTTACCACCTGCTACTAAGGCTTTGTTATTTATTGAGCATACTTTAAGAAATTATGGGATATATGTTTTAGTTGTGCTTATTGGTGGGATATTTGCTAGTAAAAGATTTTATGGAATTAATGATAATTATAAAGCTTTAGTTGATAGATATGCTTTAAAAACTTATCTAATAGGAAAGATTATTTTATTTGCTACTATGAGTAGATTTAATCTTATTTTTACAGAGCTAGTAAGAGCAGGTATTCCTATTGCAGATGCACTTGATACTTCACTTAGAACAATATCTAATACAACTATGAAAAATAAATTAAATGCTACTAAAGTTTCAATTTCAAGAGGGCTTAGCTTAACTGAATCTTTTAAAGAAACAGAACTTTATGAGAATATGCTTATTCAAATGATTAAAGCAGGCGAAGCCAGTGGTCAATTAGATGCAATGCTTGAAAAAGTTACTGGGTATTATAAGGAAAGATTTAATAATATTATAGATAACCTATCAAGCTATATTGAGCCAATTCTTATGTTATTTATTGCTGGTATGGTTCTTTTCTTAGCACTTGGTATTTTTATGCCTATGTGGGATTTAGGAAGCGCTGTAAAAAGCTAAATAAAATCTTTAGTCAAGAATTTGACTAAAGATAATACATTTCTTTATTAGTTTGAATTTACAATAATTTAACTAAGTTCTATACAATCACTAAGCTACAATATTTTTTAATTTGATAAATAGTTTTAATTTTAATGAATTAAAATAATCTTTGTAAGCTATTTGGTTTATAATATGAATTATAGATTTTGATAAGGTTTTATCTGTATTAGTAATTATTTAAAGGAGTTAAAATGACTAGAATATTAATGATTGAAGATGATTTAGAATTAGCAGAAATTTTAAAAGAATATTTAGAGCAATATGATATGAAAGTTGATATTGCTGATGAGCCATATATTGGATTGTCAAAATTAAATCTTACTACATATGATTTGATTATATTAGATTTAACATTACCTGGAATGGACGGACTTGAAGTATGTAAAGAAATTAGAAAAAAATATACAAGTCCAATTATAGTATCATCTGCAAGACACGATATAAATGATAAGGTAGAAGCTTTAGAATTAGGCGCTGATGATTATTTACCAAAACCGTATGATCCAAAAGAATTAAAAGCTAGAATTACATCACATTTAAGAAGATTTGAACAAATTCAAATAAGTGCAAATGAGCATAGCAACAAGACTTTAGAATATGATGAATTTAAACACGCTATTTATTTTAGGGGCAAAGAATTAGTTTTAACAAATGCAGAATTTGATATTTTAAGTTATTTAATTAAAAAAGAAGGTGGTGTAGTTAGCCGCGAAGAATTAATTTACAATTGTTCTTCAATTAATGAAGAAAGTTCTAATAAAAGTATAGATGTAATTATTTCTAGAATAAGACAAAAAATTAGTGATGATAGCAAAACTCCAACTCATATTCACGCAATTAGGGGAATTGGTTATAAGCTAACACAATGAAATCTAGTATTTTTTATGTAATTACTTTTATTTTTATATTAGCTACTTCAACTATAGGAATGGCGTTTATTTGGTTGATTAATTATGATAAGGATAATTATTCAAACGAACTAAACGCTAGATATTCTTACTTAGCGAATTTAAAACTCCAAGAATTAAATAATGCAATTACTGAAGATGAATTTAATTACAAACAAAATCAATTTAAACTTAAATTAATAGACCAAGATAGTAAAAAATTAATTTTATTTGATGCTATAACATTGGCTGAAGATAGTAATAACTTAGGAGCAAGTAAAATTCTTACAAGTAATGGCAAGAATTATTTATATATAATAGCAAATGATAAAGATTTCTTATATGAAGATACGAATTTTAATTCTTATAGATATATGAGTATTCAAATAATATTATGTATAGTTATTTTGGTTTTATTAATTAGTTATATATTTGTTATAGGTAAATTAAGACCTATTAGAAGACTTAAAAGACAAATTACAAAATTTGCTAGCAATGATTTAGATAATATAGAAAATATAAGCAAGGGTAATGATGAGATTTCTCAAGTTTCAGATGCTTTTTATCAAGCTATTAAAAAAATTAAAGATTTAAATACTTCAAGACAATTTTTTTTAAGAAATATAATGCACGAGCTTAAAACTCCAATTACAAAAGGTAGAATTACAGCTGAAATGCTAGAAGATACGAAATTTAAGCAAAGACTTATAAATGTATTTGATAGAATGGTTATTTTAATAGATGAATTAGCCGCAGTAGAGCAAATCACAAGTGGAGTTGCAAAAAATCCAAAGAAAATTTCAATTAATCACATTTTTAATGAAGCAAAAGAAATGTTGCTTTTAGAAAATGAAAAAATTAATATTATAAGTGATAATACTTTTGTAGTTTATGTTGATTTTAAACTATTTACAACTGCAATTAAAAATTTATTAGATAACGCTATTAAATATTCAGATGATAATGCTGTAAGAGTTATAATTTGCCATGAAAGTATAAAGTTTTATAACAAAGGTAAAAAATTAGATAAAAATATTGAGTATTATTTAGAGCCTTTTACTCAAGGTGGTAATAAGAGTTCAAATTCTTTTGGCTTGGGGCTTTATGTTGTAAATACGATTTTAGAAGCTCATAAATTGAAATTAAATTATAACTATGATAATGGTTATAATATTTTTGCCATTACTAATCTTGATAATATAATCAAAGAAGAAAAAACTCAAGAAAAATAACCTTTATTAACTTTAAAAAAGCTAAAATATCAGCTTATTTCACACACACCAATCCTTATTTGTTGCAACGCTAGTTGTATTTGGGTGTGGAGGTAAAAACAATTTTTTAAGGAGAAACCTATGGTTACAATGAGAGATTTATTAGAATGTGGTGTGCATTTTGGGCATCAAACAAGACGCTGGAATCCTAAAATGAAAAAGTTCATTTTTGGTGAGAGAAAAGGTATTTATGTAATTGATTTACAAAAAACAATTAGATATTTTAGATATACATACAATATCGTTCGTGATGCAGCAGCAGAAGGTAAAACAATTTTATTTGTTGGAACTAAAAAGCAAGCAACAGATGCTATTAAAGAATATGCAATTAAATGTGGAATGCCATATGTAAATCACAGATGGTTAGGCGGTATGATGACAAACTTTGAAACTATTCGCCAATCAATTAGAAAACTTGAAGTTATTGAAAGTATGCAAGAAGATGGAAGCATTAATTTATTAACTAAAAAAGAAGCATTAATGCTAAATCGTAAAAAAGAAAAATTATTAGATTATTTAGGCGGTATTAGAGACCTTAAAACTCGCCCTGATATGATTTTTGTAATTGATACAGTAAAAGAAAAAATTGCAGTTGCAGAAGCAAATAGATTAAAAATCCCAGTAGTAGCTCCAATTGATACAAACTGCGATCCTGATGTTGTAGATTTTCCTATCCCAGGTAATGATGATGCTATTCGTTCAGTTCAATTATTCTGCCAAGAAATGTGCGAAGCTATATTAGAAGGTAAAGCTTTAAGAGAACAAGATGGTGAAGTAGTTGAAAGAGCAGAAGTTAGCGAAGATGAAAAACAAGAAGTATTAGAAGAAGCTATGATGGAAGGGGAAATGTAATGGCAGAAATTACAGCAGCAATGGTAAAAGACCTGCGCGAAAGCACAGGTGCTGGAATGATGGATTGTAAAAACGCACTTAAAGAGTGTGATGGAGATATGCAAAAAGCAGTTGAATACTTAAGAGAAAAAGGCTTAAGTAAAGCTGCTAAAAAAGCTGATAGATTAGCAGCTGAAGGTTTAATTGGTGTTAAACTTTCAAATAATTTAGCAAGTTTAGTAGAAATCAATTCAGAAACTGACTTCGTTGCTAAAAATGATAAATTTATAGATTTAGTAAATAAAACAGTTGAGCAAGTTCAAGTTAGTGGAGTTTGCGATGTTGAGAGTTTATTAAATAGCAATATTGATGGAGCTAAATTTGAAGATTATCTAAAAAATCAAATCGCAACTATTGGAGAAAATTTAGTTGTAAGAAGATTTGCTACTTTAAAAGCAAATGATAATGAAGCTTTAAGTGGTTATTTACACACAAATGGTCGTGTAGGTGTTATCGTTAAGGCTAAATTTAATAATGCTGCTAATAAAGCAAAAGTTGAAGAATTTTTAAAACAACTTTGTATGCATATTGCAGCTATGAAACCAAGTGTTTTAAGTTATAAAGATTTAGATAAGGAATTTGTAGAAGCTGAATATAGAGCTTTATGTGCTGAACTTGAAAAAGAAAATGAAGAATTAGTTCGTCTTAAAAAGCCACTTCATAAAATTCCACAATTTGCAAGTAGATTACAAATTACCGATGCAGTTTTAAAGAAAGCTGAAGAAGATATAAAAGCTGAATTAAAAGCTCAAAATAAACCAGAGCAAATTTGGGATAAAATTGTTCCTGGTCAAATGGCAAGATTTATAGCTGATAACTCAATTTTAGATTCTCGCCTTACATTAATGGGACAATTTTATGTAATGGATGATAAAAAAACTATAGAGCAAGTTATTGCTGATAAATCAGCTGAATTAAAAGATGAATTAGTAATTGAAAGCTTCGTAAAATATGAAGTTGGCGAAGGCTTAGAAAAGAAAAACGAAGATTTCGCAGCAGAAGTTGCAGCTCAAATGGGTAATTAATGTTAAAAGCAAGCGGTGTTGGTAAAAAATACGATGCCGTTTTATTTAACAATTTAAATTTAACTTTAAATCCGCAACAAACTTTAGCCGTCTTAGGCAAAAGTGGTTGCGGAAAATCTACATTATTGCATATTCTATCAACACTTTTAGCACCTGATAGCGGGGAAGTCTTTTATAAAGATAAGAATATTTATAAACTTAGCGAAGATGAAAGATTATTAATAAGAAGAAATGATTTTGGAATTATTTTTCAGCAGCATTATCTTTTTAAAGGATTTTCAGCTTATGAAAATATTGAATTAGCAAGTGTTTTATCAAATAATAAAATAGATGATGAGATAATTAATTTTTTAGGTATTAAAGAAATTCTAAATAAAAAAGCAAATGAATTAAGTGGTGGAGAGCAACAAAGAGTAAGTATTGCTAGAGTTCTTTGCAAAAAACCTAAAATTATTTTTGCTGATGAGCCAACTGGAAATCTTGACCCAACAAATGCAAAAATAGCTATGAAGTTATTAATTGATTATGTTAAATTAAACAATTCAGCCTTATTTTTAATTACTCACGATGAAAATTTAGCTTTAATGTGTGATGATATTTTAAGGATAAATAATGGGTAAGTTAGTTTTTTTAAGTGGAGCTGGTCTTAGTGCCCCATCTGGCTTAAGCACTTTTAGAGATAATGATGGTTTGTGGGAGCAATATGATTTAGATATAGTTTGTAATTATCAAACTTGGATTAAAAATTTTAATTTAGTTCATGAGTTTTATAATAAAAGAAGACTTGAATTAAGAAAAGTTAAACCTAATAAAATGCACAAAAAAATTGCTGAAATATCAAGGCATTTTGAAGTTATTAATTTTACTCAAAATGTTGATGATTTATTAGAGCGTGCAGGGTGTGAAAATGTAATTCACTTGCACGGAAAATTATTAGAATTACACTGCACTAATTGTAATGATATTACTAAGCTTAATTTAAATGATGATTTGGAATTTAAATTTGAAAATTGTAAAAAATGCCAAAGTAAATTAATTAAACCTAGTGTGGTGTTTTTTGGAGAACAAGCGCCATTTTATACTGATTTATATTCAACATTTTATAATCTTAATGAAGATGATTTGGTGGTTATCATAGGAACAAGCGGTGCAGTTATTAATATAAATTATTTATTAAGGTTTGCAAAATCTAAAAACATACTAATTAATTTAGAAAAAAATAAATATATAAATGAAGCTTTATTTTCTCATATTATTTATAAATCTTGTGATGAATGTATAGATGAATTAGAGCAAATTATTCAAGAATGGAACTCGTAAGATTATTTAGTGAGCAAAACATAGTTTTGTTTATGCTATTACTTGCTAGAATGAGTGGACTTTGCTTGTTTTTTCCATTTTATTCGCATTTACAAATTCCTGTGGTTATTAAGTCTAGTTTTGTTATTATTATGACTTTTTTTTTCTATCCATTAGCTCATACTAATATAACGCCAAATTATTTAGTTATTGCTCTTATAACTGAGCTTTTGTTAGGACTTGTTGCAGGTCTTTGTTTGCAGCTTACTTTTACGATTTTACAAATGAGCGGAGAACATATTAGTTTTATTATGGGTTTTTCTATGGCTAGCGTGCTTGATCCAAATACTGGTGCAAATACTCCTATCATTGGTCACTTTATTTCTCTTATTGCATTACTTTTGTTTTTAGCTTATGATGGACATCATTTGGTCTTGTTATTTTGGGCAAAGAGTTTAAATGGTATTGCTTTAGGTGATTTTGCTTTGCATGATGGTTGGTTTAGACAGATAATGAATGAGACTAAAGACATATATTTAGTTGGTCTTAGCCTTGCGTTTCCAATAATTGCCATATCAATGCTTAGTGATTTTGTATTTGGTTTGCTTATGAAAACAATGCCACAATTTAACCTTTTAGTGGTAGGCTATCCTATAAAAATAACGATAGCATTTATTGTTTTGATGACAATTTTAGCTACAATCTTGTTTTATTTTAAAGAATTGGTTTTAAAAGTGTTTTTACAACTTGAACTATTTGTAAGTTAGGAAGGTATAATGAATGCAATATTAATTAATAAAAATCCAGCAATTTCAAGATTAATAAGCCTTAGTTTGCAAAAATTAAATATTACTTATAAAGAAATAAATAATTTAGAAGAGCTTGAACCTTGTGATATTATTATAGCTGATAATGAGTGTGAAGTTGATATTAAATTATGTCAACAAATGTCTAAAAAACTAATTCTTATATTAGCAAAAAATGAAACAAGTAATGATGCAATAGTTATTCATAAACCATTTTTACCTACTGATTTTATAGATTTGATAAATAGTTTTAAAGACGAATTAAAAGAAGATTTTAATACTAGCGATTTAGATAATATTGATTTATTAAGTGATGATATTGATTTGGAAGAATTTAAAATAGATAATATCACTGATTTAGATAGTTTAGACTTGAATGATTTTGGTAATAGTTTAGGTTTAGAAACTAAGCTTGATTTAGATAATACTGATGAATTAAATTCTATAGATGATTTTAACATAGATAGTATTGAAGAACTTGATAATTTAAATAATGATGAATTATTGCAAGATTTAGATAGTTCTAATGATTTAACTTCTTTAGATGATGAATTACTGCAAGATTTAGAGAATTTAGATGATGTTGATAATAAATTTAGTGAAGAATTGGATAATATTGAAGAACTTGATAATTTAAATAATGATGAAGCATCTCAAGGTTTAGATGATATTAATAATGAATTAGATGAGAATTTAAGCGCTCTTGATGATTTAAATTCTTTAGATGATGAATTAGATACGAAATTATCTGATTTTAATGAAGATGAGAATTTAAATAATGATGAACTATCACAAGATTTAGATAGTTCTAATGATTTAACTTCTTTAGATGATGAGTTACCACAAGATTTAGATGATACTAATGATGAATTAGATGAGAATTTAAGTGCTCTTGATGATTTAAATTCTTTAGATGATGAATTAGATACGAAATTATCTGATTTTAACGAAGATGAGAATTTAAATAATGATGAACTATCGCAAGATTTGGATACTTTAAGTGATATTGAGAATTTAGATGAATTAAGTAATGCTATTGTTTTAGAAGAAGATTTAAAAACTACGAAAGACATAGATGATTTAGAAGAGAATTTAAATAATGATTTAAATTTAGATGATTTGAATAATATTGATGAATTTTCATTACCTGAAAGTTTTGAAGAATTAAGTAGAGATTATCAAGATTTATTGCAAGATGATATTGATTTTACAAGTTCAAATGATTTAGAAGAAGATATAAACAATAGTTATGAAGATGATAATTTTAAAGATTTAGAAGATGATTTAAATACAGAAATAACAAATGATTTTGATGTTGTTACGGGTGATTTAGATGTAGCTGAAGATATGAAAGATGATTTTAATGATAGTGGTTTAGAAGAAGAATTTGAAGATGTGAAAGAAGATTTGAATATTAATAATCATTTAGAAGATATTCAAGATAATGAATTAGGTTCTTTAGCTGCTTTTGATGATATTAAAGATGATATTGAAGATATTCAAGAAATTGTAGGAGATGAAAAAGTGAGTGATTTTGATGATTTAAATGAAATTGAAATTAAAAAAGCGTTAGGGGAGGAAGTTGTAGAATTATTAGACAATAATGAAGATATAAAAGAAAAAAATAATGATTTTACTAATAGCATAGAAGCAAATGTTGATGATGACATTAGTGAAGTTAGCGAAAATGTTACAAAAGCAGTAAATCAAGCTATTATCAATAGCACAAAAGGCACGAAAAATCGTATAAAAGATATAAATATATCAATTAATATAAGTTTTAAAGATTAATTATGGCAGGAATTTTATTAATATCAGGCCCAAGTGGTGCGGGCAAAAGCACACTATTAGAGCGTTTAGCACAAGATTATAATGATTTTTATTTTTCAATATCAGCAACCACTAGAGCTCCTAGAGCAGGAGAAAAAGAGGGTGTAAATTATTATTATTTGACCCACGAAGAATTTGAATTAGGAATTAAAAATGATGAATTTTTAGAGTATGCTAATGTTCATGGGAATTATTATGGAACGCCATTAAAACCAATTTATGACGCTTTAGAAAATGGTAAAAATGTTATTTTAGATATAGATGTTCAAGGCTTTAGAATAGTAAAAGATAAATTAGGTAAAGATTTTTTATCAGTTTTTATAAGTCCTGAGAATGAAAAAGTATTAAAAGAACGCCTTGTTTCTCGTGGCACAGAAAATCCTGATGTAATTGCTAAAAGACTTCATAATGCAACTGCTGAAGTTCAAGCTATTGGAAGATATGATTTTTTTATTATAAATGATGATTTGGAAAAAGCTTATAAAGAGCTTAAATTACTTTACCAAGCAGCAAACTTAAAAGTGTTAAATAAAGACATTAAAAAATTTATTTCAGAATGGAAAAAAGGAGAATAATATGGGAATAGGTAGTGGATGGCACTGGATTATTGTTTTATTAGTAATCATTTTATTATTTGGTGGTAAAAAATTACCAGAACTTGCAAAAGGCTTAGGAAAAGGTATTAAAACATTTAAAAAAGAAATGGCAGATGATACTACTGCAAAGCCTGTGAATGAAATTGATGAATTAGCTGATAATACTAAAAAAACTGAAGCTAATGAAGTAAAAAGCGAGCAAAAAGCCTAATGCTAAAGGAAAGTATTAAAGAGTATTTATCAAAAGTATTAGAATGCGAATTTAGTTTAGAAAGTCCAAAAGATAGAAATTTAGCTCATTTTGCAATGCCTTGCTTTAGCTTTGCAAAAGAGCTTAAATTAGCCCCAAATAAAATTGCAGCAGATTTTGCAGAAAAATTGAAAAATTGTGAGATTTTTAGCAGTGTTGAAGCAGTGAATGCTTATGTCAATTTCAAATTATCAAATGATTTTTTAGATAAATTATGTAAAAATGCTTTAAATAACCCAGAAGATTTTGCAAAAAGTCCTAAAAAAAATTATAAAATCTTGCTTGAATATGTAAGTGCAAATCCTACAGGACCACTTCACATAGGGCACGCAAGGGGTGCTATTTATGGAGATAGTTTAAATAAAATTGCAAAACATTTAGGCTATACATTTGATACAGAATATTATGTAAATGATGCAGGTAATCAAATAGATTTATTAGGCGAAAGCGTTATTTTAGCTATAAGAGATTTTGTTTTAAAAGAAAATGTTGAATATCCTGAAAGTTTTTATGGTGGCGAGTATATGCAAGAACTTGCTAGGATTTTTTATGATAAATTTAAAGATGATTTTATAAATAATAAAACCAAAATAGCAAGTTTAGCTAAAGATGAAGTCTTAAAAGAAATCAAGCAAACTTTAGCAAATGCTAGAATTAAGATTGATAATTATGTAAGCGAAACTGCTTATTATCCAAAGCTTGAAGAAACTTTAGAAAAATTAAAAAAAGCCGAAGCAACATATTTAAAAGATGATAAATTATATTTAGCATCTACAAAATATGGAGATGACTTAGATAGAGTTATTGTGCGTGAAGATGGTAGGGGGACTTACTTAGCAGCTGATATTGTTTATCACGATGATAAATTAAGTAGGGGATATGATAAAGTTATTAATATATGGGGAGCTGATCATCACGGCTACATTGCTCGTGTAAAAGCTGCTATGAGTGCTTTAGGGCATGATGCTAATAATCTTGAAGTAATCCTAGCTCAGATGGTTAATTTGCTAAAAAATGGACAACCTTATAAAATGAGTAAAAGAAAAGGTAATGTCATTTTATTTAGCGATGTTTTAGATGATATTGGCGTAGATGCTTTAAGATATATTTTTATAAGTAAGCGTTGTGATAGCCCGCTTGAGTTTGATGTAGATGAGTTTAAAAAGCAAGATAATTCAAATCCTATTTTTTATATAAACTACGCACACGCAAGAATTCATCAAATATTTGCAAAAGCTAATAAAAACTTTAATGATGTAATTAATGTTAGTTTAAGTAATTTTAAAGATGAAAATGCACTTAATTTATTATTTGATGCTTTAGCTTTAAATGATGTTTTAGAAGACGCTTTTAATAGCAGAACTCTTTCTAAATTATGCGATTATTTAAAACAAATCGCAAGTTCATTTCATAAAATTTATAATGAAACTAGAGTTATTGGACATGAAAACGAAGAGCAATATTTAAAAATATTTGCTCAAGTTGCTTTATGTATAAAAACAGGTTTTAGCTTAATTGGTATAAATGCAGTAAGTAGAATGGAAAAAGAGTGAGTAAAAAACACAATAAATCCCCAGAGCAAGTAGCTTTGGGGGTAAATAAAATTTATAAAAGTAAAAAAATAGAAAGTTATGTAGTATTAGTAGTTTTAGCATTTTGTTCTTATGCTATTGGTGAATTAAGCTTTTTTAAGAACTTTGGAATATCAGCTTTAATAATTGCCGTAATTTTGGGAGCTGTTATTGGAAATTTCGCACATCATAATGTAAGCTTATTAAAAAAAACAGGTGCTTTAGGAGTATGCACTAAGCAGATTTTAAGACTAGGGATTATTCTTTATGGTTTTAGAATTTCTTTAAGTGATATTGAAAGCATTGGTTTAAGTGGAGTTGGACTTGCTTTTTTTATAGTTTTTTCTACATTTTTTATTGGCTTATTAATAGGAAAATTATTAAAAATAGACTTTTTACAATCAGCATTAATTGCTAGTGGTTCTAGTATTTGTGGAGCTGCTGCTGTTTTAGCTAGTGAGAGTGTGCTAAAAGGTGGTTCGGCAAGAGTTGGTATAGCAGTTTGCACCGTAGTTGTGTATGGTTGTATTGGAATGTTTGTTTATCCATTGGTTCAAAATCTATTTGATTTAGATGGTAGATTATTTGGCTTTTTAGTAGGTGGGACTTTACACGAAGTTGCGCATGTTGTAGGAGCGGGTTCAAGTATAGGAGTTGATGGGGCAAATTCAAGTATAGTTATAAAAATGGTAAGAGTTTTAATGCTTGTTCCGTTTTTATTAATGCTTAGTTTTGGATTTAAAAAAGAAGAAAAAAAAGGCAATTTCTTAAATCAAATTCCTTGGTTTGCTTTAGGATTTTTACTAGCTTGTGGCATATCAAGTTTGCCTATTTTAAATACAGAATATGCTTTAAATGTTATAAAGCCTAATATTGCTATTTTTGATACATTTTTATTAAGCTTAGCAATGGTGGCACTTGGAGTAAATATTAGAAAGGATATGTTAAGCAAAGCTGGTCTTAAGCCATTTATTATGGCAGCAATTTTATGCGTATGGTTAGTGGTTGCAGCTTATGCTTATATAAAGGTGTTTTGTTAATGAGAGCAGAATGGCAAAAATGTGAATATATATTATTAGCATTACCTCATAAAGATAGTGATTGGTCGCCTTATTTAAATGAGATTTTAAATTCTTATTTAGAATTTGCAAAAGCGATTACAAATCATTGTAAGGTGCTTTTAGTTCATCACGAAAGTGCAAATCTTGATGAGTTTAAAAAGTTAAATAATATAGAGTTTTATTGTTTTAATACTAATGATACTTGGATTAGAGATTTTGGTCCAATTGATAATAATTTGGATTTTGTTTTTAATGCTTGGGGGAATAAATTTAGTTCTAATTTAGACAATGCTTTTAATGAAAATTTGTTTAAAAATTATCTTAAAAAAGACCTAAATAAAATTGATTTTATTTTAGAAGGTGGTAGCATTGATACTAATGGCAAGGTATTATTGACAACTACTGAATGTTTATTAAACGATAATAGAAATCAACAAAGCAAAGAAGAAATAGAAAATACACTTAAAAAATATTTAAAAGTTCAAGAAGTTTTATGGCTTGAAAATGGTGTAATTATAGGTGATGATACGGATTCTCATGTGGATACTTTAGCTAGATTTATTGATGAAAATACTATCGCTTATAGTTCTTGCGAAGATGAAAATGATGAAAATTACGCTAGTTTAAAAGCCTTAGAAGATGAGCTTAAAAAAACTAAATACAATCTAATCTCACTACCAATTCCTAGCCCAAAACATTATAATGGCAAAAGATTAGGCTGCACTTATGCTAATTTTGTGTTTGTAAATGACGCTTTAATAATGCCTTGTTATGATGATAAAAACGATGAATTAGTAAGACAAAAATTACAAAAAGCCTTACCTAATCATAAAATTATTTTAGTAAATGCCTTAGTCTTCGTAAGGCAAAATGGTTCATTACATTGTTCTTGTATGAATATATTTGAAGAATAATTTTATTTTCATAATTACTCTTTTTAATTAATTTTTTAATTTATAATAAAATTTTTATTTTAAAAACAAGGGGTAATTATGAAAAATATTTTAGATTTAGTAGGCAATACACCAGTAGTTAAACTCAATGCTTTAACAAATGATAAGATGGCTCAAGTTTATGTAAAACTTGAGAAATTTAATTTAAGCGGTAGTGTAAAAGATAGAGCTGCTTTAGCTATGATAGAAGAAGCTAAATTACAAGGAAAATTAAATTCTAATTCAATCATTTTAGAGCCAACTAGTGGAAATACAGGTATTTCTTTAGCGTTGATTGCTAGATTAATGGGCTATAAAGCTTGCATAGTAATGCCTGATACTATGAGTAAAGAAAGGCGAGATTTAATAAAAACTTTCGGAGCTGATTTAATTCTTACGAGTGGAAAAGATGGTATGAAAGGTGCTATTAATAAAGCTTTAGAATTAGCAAAGAGTGATAATAGATATATAATCTTACAACAATTTGAAAATCCAGCAAATACAAAAGCGCATTATACGAAAACAGCAGAAGAAATCATAAAAGAATTTAAAACTCTTGATTATTTTGTAGCAGGAGTAGGCACAGGCGGGACTATTAGTGGTGTTGGTAAGAGATTAAAAGAGCATTTTAAAGATATTAAAGTAATAGCAATAGAGCCAGAGCAATCTCCAATGCTTAGTAAAAATACAGCAGGAGCGCATAAAATTCAAGGAATAGGGGCTGGATTTGTTCCTGCTATTTATGATGCTAGTGTGGTTGATGATATTGTTTGTGTAGATGAAGCTGATGCAATTAATATGGTAAGATTATTAGCTAGTAAAGAAGGATTATTATTAGGAATTTCATCTGGTGCTAGTATATTTGCAGCTTTAGAATTGGCAAAAACTTTACCAAATGATAAAAAGATTTTAGCAATAGCTCCTGATGGCGGAGAAAAATATATTTCTATGGGGATTTTTGATGTTTGATAATTTAAAATATGATTTAGAAAATATTTTAAAAAACGACCCAGCAGCAAGAAATAAATTAGAAGTTTTTTTATTATATCCTGGTGTGCATTCTGTGTTGTTTCATCGTTTAGCGCATTTTATGTATAAGAAAAAATTATTTTTTATAGCTAGATTTATATCTCAATTTTCAAGATTTTTAACAGGTATAGAAATACATCCAGGAGCAATAATTGGTAAAGGCTTATTTATTGACCACGGAATGGGAGTTGTGATTGGAGAAACGACTATTATAGGAGATAATGTTACTATTTATCACGGGGTTACTTTAGGTGGCACAGGTAAAGTTAATGGTAAAAGACATCCTACCATTGAAGATGGAGTAATAATTGGAGCAGGTGCTACTATCTTAGGCAATATCACAATTGGTAAAAATGCAAAAATCGGTGCGAATGCTACTATTTTAAAAAATGTATCGCCAAATACAACAATGGTAGGAACTATAGGAAAGGAAATAATCAAGAATATAAAATAACTAGAATTTGATAATATCTTGAAAACTTATAAGGATAAAAATATGTTAAAAATTGGTTTAGTATCACAAAAATATAGCGAAAATATGAGAGAAATCACAAAAGCAAAGATTAAAAATGTTGCTAAAAAAGGTGCAAAATTAGTAATTTTACAAGAATTACACCAAAGTGCTTATTTTTGCCAAGTGCAAAATACTAATAATTTTGACCTAGCTAGTGATTATGAAAATGATTTGATTTTTTGGAGCGAAGTAGCAAAAGATAATAATATCGTATTAGTTACATCTTTATATGAAAAACGCCTAGAAGGTTTATATCACAATACTGCTATAGTTTATGAGAGTGATGGAAGTATTGCAGGAAAATATCGTAAAATGCATATACCTGATGATCCGCATTTTTATGAGAAATTTTATTTTACTCCAGGTGATTTAGGTTTTCGTGCGATTGATACAAGTGTAGGAAAATTAGGAGTTTTAGTATGTTGGGATCAGTGGTATCCTGAAGCTGCAAGACTTATGGCTTTAGATGGAGCGCAGATTTTAATATATCCTACAGCTATTGGTTGGCTTTATGAAAACGGCGTTAGTGATGATAGTGAAACTATGCAAGACCAATTAAATGCGTGGCTAGGCGTTCAAAGAGGACATGCAATAGCTAATTGTTTGCCTGTTGTGGGGGTAAATCGTGTTGGTTTTGAAGATGTAAGTCTTAGTGGCGAAAGCAGCATTACTCAAAATGAGAAAAAACATTTTATAAATAACAATGAAACTACTAAAAATGGTATTGATTTTTGGGGTAATAGTTTTGTATATGATGCACAAGGTAAAGAGCTATTTAGAAGCAATGAAAGCGAAGAGCTTGAAGTAGTAGTTGCTATAGATATGAAAAAATGCGAACAAATAAGACGCTGGTGGCCGTTTTTAAGAGATAGAAGAATAGAACATTATTCTAATCTAACAAAAAGAGCTATAAAAGAATAAATCATTTTGGAATTTAATTAGGAATTAGCATTAAGCTAATTTCTAATTGCTAGGATATTTTATGGCTTTTAAAAATGCAATTATTGATGATAGATTAGAGAAGAAATATTCTTTTGTAGATATTTGTATTAAGCATACTAATGATTGGTATCTCAAACAACATCATAAATTTCCTTTTGAAGAACGCATTGTAATAGATGAAGAATTAGACTGCTGGTTTATGAATTGTATGTATTTTGATGACCCAGAACTAGACCATGCAAAACTTAATAAATCTTTGTGGATTTTATATTATAAAGGCGAACATATAAGGATAATTTTAGATTATGATATCAAACAAGAGATTGATAATGTAGTTTATAATAGAGTTTATAAAATCCTTTCTATAAGAGATAATAAAACATTAAATGAAAAAGAAATAATAGCTTTATTAAGAGAAATATTAGCTGTTTATAAATGGAATGGAAGCTTAAATAATGATAAAGAATTTAAAGCATATATAATAGATGAAGTGTTTGAAGATATTTTGTAAAAAAATTAAATCATTTTAAAAATATAAAGGATGAAAATGTTTTATAAAGAATGTGAGCTTTGCTCTTGTAAGATTTCAAAATTAAAATTATATACCTATAAAAAGGATTTAGGAATTTATACTTTAAAATGTCCTAATTGCAATGCTTCTTATGGATTGAAACTTAAAGTATATTTTGTAATGATTTATGCTATTTTGAATGAGATTTTAGGATGGTCTGTGTTTTTGCTACCATTTTTTTGTGTGTTTTTATGCAGTGATTTTGTGAGTAAGAATGCTGTCTTTTTAATCTTTGTATGGCTTGTATCTTTTCTAGGTATTGGGCTTTTTGTGGTAATACTTGAGCATTATTTAAATTTATTTATATTTTCTAAATTTGTCTTAATTGATGATAATGAGAAGTTAGAAGTTAAAAAAACTAGATTAATTAAATTAAAAGATTTTTTCATAAAGCTTATAAAAAGATGAAAATGTTTTATAAAGAATGCGAGTTTTGCTCTTATAATATTTCAAAGTTAAAATCATTTTCTTATAAAAAAGACTTAGGTATTCATACCTTGCAATGTCCTAATTGTAAGGTTTCATATATTTTAAAAGGCAAAATATCAAGATTAAAAATTAGCGAAATGATAAATATTATTTTTGGTCTGTTAGATTTTAGTATTGCATTTTTTATAGCTAGGGCTTTTGTTTATGATAATATTTTAATTTTTATAATTTTGTTTTTCTTAGTTTTTGTGATTTTATCTTTTATATTCTCTATTATTCAGCGTTATTTGGATTTATTAGTATTTGCAAATTTAAGTTTAATTAAAGATATAAAAACTAAAGATAATTGGCTTAAAAAAATAAAATATTATATTTTTTATAAAAGCTAATTCTTATTTTAAATTCCATAAAATTTTAAAGAATTAAAATATGAATTTTATTTTCAAAAAAGGAGAAAGAATGGCTTTTAAAAACGCAATTATTGGCGATAATTAGAGAAGAAATATTCTTTTGTAGATATTTGTATTAAGCATACTAATGATTGGTATCTCAGACAACATCATAAATTTCCTTATGAAGAACGCATTGTAATAGATGAAGAATTAGACTGCTGGTTTATGAATTGTATGTATTTTGATGACCCTGAGCTGGGCCTTACAAAGCTTAATAAATCTTTGTGGATTTTATATTATAAAGGCGAGCATATAAGGATAATTTTAGATTATGATATTAGTCAAGAGATTGATAATGTAGTTTATGACAAAGTCTATAAAATACTTTCTATAAGAGATAATAAAACATTAAATGAAAAAGAAATAATAGCTTTATTGAAAGAAATATTAGCTGTTTATAAATGGGACGGAAGCTTAGATGAAAAAGAAGAATGCACAATTTATGTAAGAGAAGAAGTGTTTAAAGATGAAGTGTAAAAGAATTTGATTGTTGGTTTAAATATTTTATTTTTTAATGTATATTTTTAATCATACGACCATATTAAAAACTATAGTAAGTATTAAATTAAAAATTATTAGAATTGGATTTTAATTTAATTAATTTTATAATAATTAATGGCATATATTTTATACCTATTATTTTTTTACTTCTTTTTAATTTCTCTTAGTTTTATATATTTTTTGTAAATTTGTAACAATTTTGTAATTTTTTATGATTTTTATGCTTATTTTTCACATTAAATTCACATAAAAGTCCTAGCATTTTCTTAAATCAATTTAAGGAGAAGTTATGAAAACTAAAATTAGTATGATTTTATTATTATCATCTTTTGCATTTGCGATAGACCCAAGTGTGAATAAAACCAAATCAGAAACAGGCATTAAACAAGCTAAAATGAATTGGGTAGTGCCAAGTGCTATGAATGATGATGGGTATTTAGATGAAGAAAAATTACCTAAAGGCTCAAAATATATTGAAGCAGTGATTTTAGGCAATAAAATCCTAAATGAAACTACATATTACATAGGTCCAAAGGCAAAAGATGAGAGTAAAAGATATGCAGGAAATAATTTATCTTGCAGTAGTTGTCACGCAAATGGCGGGACTATTCCTTATGAATCAGGTTTTGTAGGAATTTATGCTAGATTTCCACAATACTTAGCTAGAGGCGATGTAGTCGCTACTCTTGAAAATCGTATAAATGGCTGTATGGAACGCTCTATGAATGGTAAGCCATTGCCTATTAATTCAGTAGAGATGAAAGCAATTGTAACTTATATGCACTATTTAAGCCAAGGTGTGCCAGTGGGTGCTAGTGTTGAAGGGCAAGGACTTACTCAAGTAAAATTATTAAATAGAGCAGCTGATCCTAAAAAAGGTAAAGTTATTTATGAAGAAAAATGCTCAGCTTGTCACGGCGAAGATGGGGCAGGAATGCTAAATGACGAGCAAAAAGGTGGATATTATGTATATCCTGCTTTATGGGGAGATGATAGCTATAACACAGGTGCTGGAATGTATAGACTAATAAAAGCAGCTTCGTATATTAAAGGTAATATGCCAAAAGGTGATGCTACTTTAAGTGATGAAGAAGCTTTTGATGTAGCAGCTTATATTAATTCAAAACCAAGACCAATTAAGGCTAGTCGTGAAGCAGATTTTCCCGATAGAAGGACAAAACCACTTGATATGGATGTAGCTCCTTATGATGATGATTTTAGTATAGAGCAACATAGATTTGGACCTTATATAAAAATGCAAGAAGTTAGCAAATCTAAAGCAAAATAAGTAAAAAAGGAATTTCAATTTTGAAATTCCTAAAATCTTAATTAAATTTAACATTATTTATATTTTTAAATTTTAAAATTATGCTTAATTTAAAGTTTCAAAAGGAGTATGTAATGTTAAAAACTATAAAAGCAAAACTTGGTTTTGTTATTATTTTAGGATTGTTTGTTTTATTTTTGATGCTTTATTTATTTTACAATAATAATCAAAAGACAATTCAAGCTAATTCAAATGAGGTAGCAAGAATTATGCAAGTTGATATAGAAGAAAAATTAAAAATATCAACTGATGCAATGATTAATGCGCTTTCAATTCATTTAAAAGATTTACAGAGTGAAAAAGAGAAAATTGATTATATAGCACAAGCTATAGAAAATTTTAGATTTGACAATGGTAATGGGTATTTTTTCGTTTATAAAGATACCACAGCAGTAGCTCACCCAGTTAGCAAAAAGCTAATAGGACAAGATTTAAAGGGAATGCAAGCTCCTGATGGGACTTTTTTTATTCAAGAATTAAGCAAAAAGGCTAATTCTGGTGGTGGTTTTGTAACCTTTCCTTTCCCTAAGCCAGGCACTGACATTACAGCACCAAAATTATCTTATGTAGCATTAATACCTAATACAAATTCTTTATGGATTGGAACAGGTGTTTATTTAGATGAGATTGATAAGAATACTCACGAGTTAGAAAATTTAATCAATAGTAGTTTTGTTACGACATCTATTATTGCTTTATTTGTATTTATAGTGGTTTTTATCCCTTATGTTGTATATGTGATGATGCTAATAGTAAAATCTTTAAGCAAATTAAATAATGGTATTAACGAATTCTTCTCTTTTCTAAACCACGAAAAAGAAGAA